>NZ_JBFAIM010000044.1:0-114334 GCF_040654715.1 Nonomuraea sp. NPDC050643
CTCGCCACCCCACCCGCCCCGACCACGCCGGCCGCCGGGGTCGCGCCCGGCGGCCTCGTTGAGCAGCGCGGCCACGAGCTCCGGCTGCCCGCCGGTCCGCCGGAACACCTCCTCGGCCAGCCGCGCGTCCCCCGCCAGCTCCCGCACCGCCGCGAGCGGCAGCGGGCCGGGCCGGACGACCTCCGCGACCCCGCGCAGGGCGTCGGCCACGTCGTGCTCGCCGGTCCGCGCCGTCGCCAGCACCAGCAGCCGCGCCTGCGACACGCGCCTGGCCAGGTAGTGCACGAGCTCCACGGTGGCCGCGCCGGCGGCGTGCAGGTCCTCCAGCACCAGCAGCACCGGCTCCCGCTCGGCCAGCGCGCGCAGGAACGCGGTCACCGCCTCGAAGGCGTACCTGCGCTCCATCGCCTGCCCGCGCGACAGCGACTCCAGCGCCGCCGCCCATTCGCCGGTCGGGTCGCACGATCCGTCCTTCGCCGGGCGGCACAGGCGGGGGCGCAGCGCGTCCACGAACGGCTGCAGGAACAGCTCCCGCTCGATCTCGTGGCAGCGCGCCCGCAGCACGATCCCGCCCGTCACCCCGGCGACCCGCTCACCCTCGGCGGCCAGCCGCGACTTGCCGACACCCGCCTCACCGGCGATCACCAGCACCCCGGTACGCCCGGCCACGGCCCGCGCCCAGGCCCGCGAGATCGCCGCCACCTCCGCGTCCCGTCCCGCGAGCCCGGCCCGCCGCACGACCCTGGCCCGACCGGCGGGCGCGGGCCGCAGGACGGGCGAGCGCACGGGTTCCTCGCGCAGGATCGCCAGGTGCGTCTCCCGCGTCTCGGGCGCCGGGTCCGTGCCCAGCTCCGCCGCCAGCCGCCGCCGCAGCACCTCGTACGCCAGCAGCGCCTTCGCCGGCTCGCCCGCCGCCGCGTGCGCCCGCATGAGGAGCCGGTAGGCCACCTCGTCGAACGGATCCGCCCGCACCGCCGCCTCGGCGACCCTCCGCGCCCCCGCCGGATCGCCGGCGAGCAGCCCCGCCCCGGTGAACGCGTGCCGGGCCCGCCGCACCAGCGTGGCCGCCTCGTCCCTGACCGCCGTCATCCAGCCCGCGTCCGGCTCGCCCGCCAGCACCACGCCGCCGTGCAGCAGCTCCAGCGCCCGCCCCGCGGCGGCCGCGGCCAGCGCCGGCTCCCCGCCGCGCAGACAGCCCTCGGCCTCGGCGACCAGCCCGGCCGCCAGGTCCAGATCGACCCGCACGCCGGGCGGCCCGCCCAGCCGATAGCCGGTGCGCCCGCCGATCACGACCTCGGCGCCCAGCACGCCGCGTAACCGGCTGACCAGCGTCGCGACGTTACGCACCGGGTGGGCGGGCCCGATGCCCGGCCACAGCGCCTCCGCGATCCGGTCGGCGGCCAGCACCCCGCCCCGCTCGGCGGCCAGCAGCTTCAGCAGCGTGCGCGCCTTCCCGCCGACCACCCCACGCTGGTAACGCACGCCGTCCCGCTCGACCGTGAACGCCCCGGCCAGCCGGATCAGCACCCCATTCGCCTCGATCATGTCACGCCCCCCGTCTGGTTGGCGTGACACGCGCGTGCCACGGCCGGTCCAGGGCCGTGGCACGAACGCGCGGGGGTCGCCGGAGGTCAGAAGGGGTTCAGATCGAAGACCTCCAGCAGCGCGTACAGGCCGAGGAACGTGATGGCCGCGCTGCTCAGCACCAGGGCCACGGTCAGCAGCGGGCTGCCGCGATACCGCGGATCGACGCCGGCGCCGCGCAGCCGCCACACGGCGACGACCACCGCGATGAGGAACACGCCCCCGCCCAGCGCTCCGATCTGCACCATGATCACCGGCGACTGGACGAAGAGGAAGAACATCGCCCAGACCGGCGGCAGGCACCAGGTGAGCAGCCGGATGACCTTCCGGCGCGCGGCGGGGTCGGCCCAGTCCACGACGCCGAGCAGTCCGAGCGTGTTCGTCCACAGGCGCGGCACGCTGGCCGTGGAGCCGATGTAGGTGGAGTAGAGCACCGCGATCGCGCCGATCAGGAAGACGACTGCGCCCACGGCCCCATCGTGTCGGTGTACATGCGGGACAGCGTGCACAGCGTGCAGACGATCCACGAGGTGAACACGTCCAGCCGCATGACCTTCAGCCAGCCCTCGGCCCGCGCCACGCGGGCGGCCGTCCCGTCGTCGGGCCCGCGCCGCGCCGACGTCGATGGTGTCCACGCCGACGCCGTGCTTGGCGATGACCTTCAGCCGGTCGCCGGTCGTGACGACCTCCTCCGTCACGGCGTCCAGCCCGACGATCACCGCGTCGGCCCCGGGCAGGCGGTCCAGGCCGCCGGTCTCGACGTCGCAGCCGCCCTCGTCGCAGCACGCGCAGCGGCTCGGGGGAGTGCTTGGCGAACGTGGGCGTGGTGATCAGGACCCTCATACGCGCCGCACGGCCTTCAGGTGCGCGGCCGCGGCCTGTTCGAGGTGCACGAGGTCGGAGGCGACGGTGGCGAACGTGAAGCCCTCGGCCAGGCGGCGGGCGGCCTGCTCACCGGTCGGGTTGTGGATGCCGGCCGCAATGCCCGCGCTCGCGGCGGTGGTGCGGACCTTCTCCAGCGCCGCCTCGAACACGTCGGCGACGTCGGGATCGTTCGGGAACCTGCCGCCCACGGCCAGGCAGAGATCGGACGGGCCGACGTACACGCCGTCCAGGCCCGGGGTCGCGCAGATGGCCTCGATGTTGGCCAGCCCCGCCGGGGTCTCGATCATGGCCAGGACCAGCACGCTGTCGTCCGCCTCCGCCGGCGTCGGGCCGATGCGCAGCATGGAGCGCATGGGGCCGTACGAGCGGCGGCCCTTTCCGGGGTAGCGGGCGGCGGACACGGCGCTCGCCGCGTCCTCGGCCGTGTCGACCAGCGGCACGATCACGCCGCCCGCGCCGAAGTCCAGGGCCCGGCCGATGACGGCGGGGTCGCCGGACTCGACGCGCACGATGCCGACCGAGCGGCCGCCCGCGTCGATGGCCATGAGGTTGCTCAGCAGCCCGGCGTTGCCGATCAGGCCGTGCTGGCCGTCCAGCGCGACGTAGTCGTACCCGAGCCTGGCCAGGCGCTCGGTGGCGACGGGCGCGTCGAGCACCACCCAGTAACCGACGCACTGTTCCCGGTTGCGGATCCTGACGGCTAGCTCGGAAGCGGTCATGCGGTATCGATCTCCTCTGCGGTGATGCGGACGTGCTTGATGACTCTGCGGGGGAAGGTGTAGGCGACGTGCACGCTCCCGTCCGCCGCCTGAGCGATCGACGGGTACGACAGCTCCCTGTTGAGCCCGTCGCGCGAGTTGTTGGTCATGCAGTACCCGCCGCCGGTCTCCAGGTCGCGCGCCCACGGCCAGGTCCGGCCGCCGTCGTCCGACAGCGCCAGCGTCAGCGGCGCCCGCGGCGCGCCCCAGAACGCGGCGCCGGCGCTCTGGCCGTGGCCCTCGATCTCGTCGTAGAGGGAGGTGCGCCGCTCGGTGGCGTCGAGCCGGCTGCTGTGGTTGAGCACCAGGGCGACCCGGCCGTCGGCCAGGCGGGTGGCCTGGATGGAGGAGTTGTTGTTGGGCAGCTCCGTCGCCTCCGGCGGGCTCCACGTCCGGCCCGCGTCGCCGGACCGGGACGCGTAGACGTGGTCCGCCCAGCGGCTGCGGAACAGCGCGAGCAGCGTGCCGTCGCCCAGGGGGACGACGTTCATGTGCACGCACCCGGTGCTGTCCGGGATCTCCTGGCGCCGCCAGGTCCCGCCGCGGTCCTCGGAGACGTACAGGGCGCTGGTGTCCTGGTCGCCCACCCACTTGCCGGTCGCCGGGCGCCTGCACCGGAAGGCCGGCAGCAGCCAGCGGTGGCCCAGCACCACGATCGGCTGGCGGACGAACACGCCCCCGTCGGGGTCGGCGGGGATCAGCGTGCGCACCGGGCCCCACGACGCGCCGCCGTCCTCGGAGATCCGCGCCCTGACCTCGGCGGTGTCCTGGTCGCCCGCGTGCTGCGCGGTGTAGAGCAGCCACAGCGCGCCGTCGGGGGCGGGGAACAGGATGGGGTTCTGCTCGGAGCGGGTGTCGTCGTCGGACACGCGGACCGCCTCCGACCACGTGCCGTCGCTCAGCCGGGAGAACCAGATGGAGATGTCCGGCATGCCCTCCTGGGCCCCGCCGAACCACACGCAACCGAGGTCCCCGCCGGGCAGCGGCATGAGGTTGGCGGCGTGCGCCTGCACGGTGGGAGCCGGGAGCAGGCCCGCCCTCATCGGTCCGGCCTTCACCGGTTGTAGGCCGGCATCGGGCCGCGCAGCGTCTCGCCCACGGCGTCACAGGCGGCGGCCACCTCGGCGGGCAGCGGCCCGGCCGCGAGCGCGGCCAGGTTGCCGCGCAGATGTTCGATGCTGGAGGCGCCCAGCAGCACCGCGCTCACCACCGGCCGGCCGAGCAGCCAGCGCAGCGACAGCTCGGTCAGCGGCAGCCCGGCCTGGACGTCGATCCCGTCGAGGGCCTCGACGGCCTTGAACAGCTCGGCGTCCCAATAGCGCTCCCGGTACATCGCCGCCAGCCGCGAGTCGCCGAAGCGGCCCTTGTCCGGCGCCCGGTCGAAGCGGTGCTGGCCGGTCAGCAGGCCGCCGCCGAGCGGGTTGTAGACCATCGTGCGCAGCCCGCCGGCGAGGGCGAACTCGGCGTACTCGTCCTCGATCCGCCTGGCCAGCAGGTTGTAGAGCTGCTGGGCGACCACGGGCCGCGGGGTCATCCCGGCGATCTGCCAGGCGGCGTAGTTGGACACGCCCAGCTCGCCGATCTTGCCTTCCCGCCGCAGCTCGTCCACCGTGGCCAGGGTCTCCTCCAGCGGCGTGGACCGGTCGGGCTGGTGCAGGTAGAACAGGTCCACGTGCTCCACGCCCAGCCGCCGCAGGCTGCCGTCGAGCGACGCGCGCAGGCCGGCGGGCGACAGCGGCGCGTGCCCGCCCGCGTCCGGATGGGGGATGCCGGCCTTGGTCGCCAGCACGACGCGGTCACGCCGGCCGCGCAGCAGCGTGCCGAGGATCTCCTCGGCGGCGCCGCCCGCGTAGCCGTTGGCCGTGTCGACGCCGGTGACCCCGGCGTCGAGGGCGAGGTCGAGCATCCGCCCCGCCGTGTCCGCGTCGACGGTGTCGCCGAAGGTCATGGTTCCGAGCACCGGCTCGGGGATCATCGAGTGGCTCCTTTCGCTGCCGCGAGGACATCGCGCGGCTTGCGTCCTCGCATGGTCGTCGGGTCGAGCGCGGCCGCGGGCAGCGCCCGGGTGTACGGCTCCTTCGGCGTGGACAGCACGGTCCCGGTCGGGCCGTGCTCGACCATCCGGCCCGCGCGCATGACCAGCACCTCGTCACTGTCGATCCGGGCGCCGGGCTACGTCCGCGTTACTTGCGGGCAACTGTGGCATAATGTGCGCGTTCCGTGCAATACTCATCGCGTGATTCACGCAAACGGAGGCAGGCAGGGCGGTGGCCTTCGTGTATTCGCGCTAGCCGACGACCTGTCGGGGGCGGCGGAGGTGGCGGCGGTGCTCATGTCATCCGCGCGCCCTGCGCGAATCGCGCTGTCCGGCCCGCCGTACGCGTCCGCCGAGCCCGTGCTCGTCGCCGACCTCGACAACCGGCACCACCCGAGGGCCGCCGAGCTGGTACGGGAGGCGCTCGCGCACGCGGGCGACCGCCGCGTCTTCGTCAAGATCGACTCCCTGCTACGCGGCAACGTGTCCGCCACCACCTCAGCCACCCTCACGGCCGCAAGCTCCACGCCCTCCGCGCACATTCCGCCTGCCGTGCCCGCTTCGGCCGCTGTGCCCTCTGTGCCCACTCCGTCCGCTGCGTCTTTCGCGCCTGTTGCGCGCGCAGCGGCTTCTGCTGCCGTCGCCGTTCCGGGGTCGGCGGACAGCGGGCTGGTCGTTCTCGCGCCCGCGCTGCCGTCCGCCGGGCGGACCGTGGTCGGCGGTGTGCCTTTCGTGGACGGGGTGCCGTTGCGCGAAACGCGCGCCTGGCACGTCGAAACACGTTCCGCCCCCGCCACCGTCGCCGCCGCCCTGGACGGCGTACCGTCGGTGTCCATCCCGCTGGCCACGGTCCGCGCCGGGCTCGTCCAGGCGCTCGAGCGGACCGCCGGGCGGGTGGCGATCTGCGACGCGGAGACGGACGCCGACCTGGACACCATCGTGGCCGCCGCGTTCGCAGCGGACCCGCGCGCACACCTGATCGGCGCCGGCGGCCTGGCCGCCGCCCTCGGCCGCAGCCGGCCCTCGGAGCCTTCGCCCTGCGAACCCGGACCCTCTGAACCTGATGGGCCTCCGGAATTCCCGCTGCTCGTCGTGGTCGGCACCGCCGCCCCCGGCGCGGCCACCCAGGCCGAACGCCTCATCGCCCAAGGCGCCCACTCCGTCACCCTCGACGCGAACGACCTCGGCACCGCCCGCCACGTACGCACGCAACCCGGCACCACCCCGGCCCATCGCGTGCGCACGGCGCTCGAGACCGGCCCGGTCGTGCTGACCGTCCAGGGCTCACCCGTACCGGCGGACCTGCCCTCCATCCTGGGCCGGATCGTCGCGGAGGCGCTCGCGGACCGCCCGGCGCACCTGGTCCTGACCGGCGGCGAGACCGCCCGGCGCGTCCTGGACGCCCTCGGCGTACGCGAACTGTTCCCGATCGGCCAGGTCCACCACGGCGCCGTGCACAGCCGCACCCCGCAGGGCCACTCGGTGGTCACCCGCCCCGGCAGCTTCGGCGACCGCGACAGCCTCCTTCGCATAGCCGCCCACCTCACTCTCGACGAAAGGTTCACATGAGCACCCCTCTCATCGCCCTCACCATGGGGGACGGCTCCGGCGTGGGACCGGAGGTCGTCGTTGGCGCGCTGCTCGCCCCCGAGGTCTCCACGTTCTGCCGCCCGGTCGTCATCGGTGACGCAGCACGCCTGCGCAAGGCCGCCGGATTCCTCGGCGTACGGCCGGAGGTGGTGACCGTGAACGGCGTCGCCGAGGCGTCGTTCGAACCGGGCCGCGTCAACGTCATCGACCCCGGTCTGATCCCCGACGACCTGCCGTGGGGGGAGGTGTCGCCGGTCGCGGGCGACGCCGCGTACGAGTACGTCCGGCTGGCCGGCGAGCTGGCGATGTCCGGCCAGGTGCAGGCGATCTGCACGGCCCCGCTGAACAAGGAGGCCCTGCACGCCGCCGGCCACGTCTTCCCCGGCCACACCGAGCTGCTGGCCCACCTCACCGGTACGGAGGAGGTGTCCATGATGCTCTCGACCACGAAGGTCAAGGTCATCCACGTCACCACCCACATCGGCCTGATCGACGCGGTCGCCCGCATCGAGCCGGGCCTGGTCGAGCGGACGATCCGCCGGGGAGAGGCCGCGATGCGCGGCTCCGGCGTGGAGCGCCCGAAGATCGGCGTCTGCGGCATCAACCCGCACGCGGGCGAGAACGGCCTCTTCGGCTACGGCGAGGAGGGGGAGAAGATCGTCCCGGCCATCGAGCGCCTGCGCGCCGAGGGCATGGACGTGCACGGCCCGCTCCCGGCCGACACGGCGTTCTTCCTCGCGGGCCGCGGCGACTACGACCTCATCGTCGCCATGTACCACGACCAGGGCCACGGCCCGGTCAAGATCCTGGGCCTGGAGGCGGGGGTCAACATCACCGTCGGCCTGCCCGTCATCAGGACCTCGGTCGACCACGGGACCGCTTTCGACATCGCGGGGAAGGGTGTCGCGGACGCGGGTAGCATGATCGAGGCCCTGCGCCAGGCGGCCGAACTGTCGTCCGCGCGGGGCCTGTGACGGGAAAGGACCGACCACCGATGGGCCGCGCAGCACAGGTTCGCCGCGACGAGATCGTCCGCCTGGCCACCACGACCGGCCTGGCCAGCGTCGAGGAGCTGTCGGCCCAACTGGGCGTGACGGCCTCCACCATCCGCCGCGACCTCGCCCACCTCAAGGCGGCGGGCCTGCTGGCCCGCACGTACGGCGGGGCGATGGCGGTCGTCACCCACCCGGAGGCGTCGCTGCGGCAGCGCATCGGCGAGGCGTTCGAGGCCAAGCGCGCCATAGCCGCCTGGGCCGCCGCCCAGATCCGCCCCGGCGAGACGGTCCTGCTGGACGCCGGCTCGACCACGGGCGCCCTGGCCCACGAACTGCGGCACGCCGTGGACCTGACGGTGGCGACCACGGGCCTGAACGCCCTGCAGGAGCTGGCGGGGGCTACGGGCGTACACGTCGAATGCCTCGGCGGCACCCTCCGGCACATGAGCCAGGGCTTCATCGGCCCCCTGGCGGAGGCGGCCCTCAGTCGCATGACCTTCGACCGCGTCTTCCTGGGCGCCGACGGGGTGACGGCGGAGGAGGGCATCTGCGAGGCGAGCCTGCAGCAGACCCGGTTCAAGGAACTGATGATGGACCGCTCACGCCACATCTACGTGCTCGTCCACGCCGCCAAACTGGGCCGCCGCCCCTTCCACGCCTGGGCCCGCATGCCCGACACCTGGACCTTGGTGACGGACGCGGCGGCCACCGGAGAAGCCCTCAAACCCTTCACCGCAAAGGGCGTCGAAACCATGGTCGTCACCCCGGGGTAGGCCGTCGGCGCCGGGCGGGTTTCGCGCTTCACAGCCAGGCCCGCAGATCCCGTACGTCGATCAACGGCAACCCCCACCGCAGCGCGGACGCCTCCAGGTCGGCGGGTCCCGCCATGACCCCGTCCGGCTTCATGATCTCGCAGCACACCCCCACCGGCGGCAGCCCGGCGGCCTGGCACAGTGCCACGGTCGCCTCCGTGTGACCGGCGCGCTCGGCCAGCAGCCCCGCCCTCGCCTGGAGGGGGAACACGTGCCCCGGCCGCAGGAAGTCCGAGGGGCGCGCGTCCGGATGGGCCAGCCGCCGTACGGTGGCGGCGCGCTCGGCGGCCGACACCCCGGTGCCGGTGCCCTCGGTGAGATCGACGGGGACGTGCGGCCGGGTGCCGTGCCGGTCGCCGTCGCCGGGGATCGGCGGGATCTCCAGCCGTTCCAGCACCTCGGGCGCGCACGGCACGGTCGTGTGGCCGCAGCACTGGGTGAGCAGGAACGTGAACGCGTCGGGCCGCAGCCGCGCCCCGCCGAAGATCACGTCACCCTCCGTCTCCCGGTCGGGATCCCACACCACCACCGCCCCACCGGCCGCGATCTGGGCGACGGCCTTGTCCACCCCGGCACGCCCCGAGATGTGCCCCGCCCAGCCGAGCGCGGCCACCGCCCGCGCCACGTCGGCGGCGGCCGCCGCGGGCCGGGCCATGGCCAGCCGCCCCACCAGGTCGGACTCCAGGTTCACCCGCTGCCCGACCGCCACCGTGCCCAGCGTCGTGCCGGCCAGCGTGGCCGGGATCAGCACCACCGAGAACCGGTCGCGTACGACCTCGGCCACCGTCAGGCTCGCCCCGTCCACGGCGATCGACCCCTTGGCCACCACCCGCTCCAGGAACCGCGCGGGCGGCCTGATCCACACCCGCCGTCCCGGGCCCCTGCTCCTCCACCGCGGTGACCTTGCCGACCGCGTCGACGTGCCCCTGCACCAGGTGCCCGTCCAGCCGATCGCCCAGGGCCAGCGGCACCTCGACGTTGACCTGCCGCCCCTCGCTCAGCTCGTCGAACGTCGTCCGCCGCCGCGTCTCACCGCTCACGGTCGCGGTCACCCCGCCGTCGCCGACCTCCTCCAGGGTGACGCACACCCCGGCCACGGCCAGCGACCCGCCCGCCCGCAGGTCGGCGACGCTCTTGGGCGCCCGTACGAAGATCCGCTCCTCGTGGACGGACTCGATCTGCCCGATCTCCTGAATACGCCCGCTGAACATCGGCCATCCCTTTCTGAGTACGAGGACGTCAGGGGCCTGGGCAGGCCCGAGAGATGGCGGGGTCTCACCGCGCGGCCCCGGAATCGCACCGGGTCGTTCCGCCACCGGCGGAACCGGCGGGCTGTCACCGCCGCACCTGGAATTACACCGGCTCCACCTTAACACGGCGGCCACAGGCGCGGCGAAACTTCCTTGACGCCCCAGCTCAGCCTGGGTCACGATGATCGCCCGCGAGCCGGGGGAGTGCCGATGACCAACAAGCTTGAGGGGCCCACGCTGGAGGGCGCCCTCGTCCGCCTCGAGCCGCTGGGCCACCACCACGCGCCCGACCTCGCCGTGGCGGCCGAAGAGGACCGTGGCTCCTACGCGTTCACCTGGGTGCCCAGGGCGCACGAGGTCGGCCGCTACATCGACGCGCAGCTAGAGCGCGCGGCGACGGGCAGGCTGGCACCGTACGCGCAGGTGGCGAAGGCGACGGGCCGCGCGGTGGGAGCCACGGCCTACTGGGACCCACGATTCTGGCCCGGGACAGAGCGGCTGTGCGCGGTCGAGATCGGCTTCACCTGGCTGGCGGGTCCGGCGCAGGGCACGGGGCTTAACGTGGAGTCGAAGCTGCTGCTGTTCGGCCACGCCTTCGAGGAATGGGACGTCGCCCGCGTCGACCTGAAGACGGACGCGCGCAACGGCCGCTCCCGCGCCGCCATCGAGAAGGTGGGCGCGCGCTTCGAAGGGGTGCTCAGGAACTGGTCGCAGTCATGGGCCCCAGGAGAAGACGGCCTGCTCCGCGACTCGGCCGTCTTCTCGGTCATCGCGCAGGAATGGCCGGACTGCCGCTCACGGCTCGAAGCCCGCCTCAAGAGAGAGGTAGCCGGCGCCTGACGACGGCCGGGCACAACCTGAAAAACAAGAAACCCCAGCTCCCGGCATATGCCGGAAAGCCAGGGCTTCCATGAAAACCGGTGGACGATACTGGGATTGAACCAGTGACCTCTTCCGTGTCAGGGAAGCGCTCTCCCGCTGAGCTAATCGTCCGTATTGAGTTGGTGAACTCAGAGCGGAAGACGGGATTCGAACCCGCGACCCTCACCTTGGCAAGGTGATGCTCTACCACTGAGCCACTTCCGCATGGCGTTTCACTTACTTTAGCGGATCCCGAGGGGTCCGCCGGTCGTCGAGGTGGAGACGGGATTTGAACCCGTGTAGACGGCTTTGCAGGCCGCTGCCTCGCCTCTCGGCCACTCCACCAGGAGTCTTGCTCCGAGCGGAAGACGGGATTCGAACCCGCGACCCTCACCTTGGCAAGGTGATGCTCTACCACTGAGCCACTTCCGCGTGAATCCCCGGCGACGTGCGCCGGGCCACGGGAAAACCATATCGTCTCCGGAGAGTGCCCGTGCGCACCGAACGGCGGGTGCGGCCAAATTCAGCCGATCATGCGGACGTCCTTGGTCATCACGAACATCACCCGGTGGCCGAGCTGGATCTGGTGGTAACGGACCTTGCCCGTCGTCGTGACGTGCCGGGCCGCGTTGAAGGCGTTGGCGGCATAGTACGAGCCCGTGACCGTGTCACCCACCGTGTACGTCTGCCCCGGCGCGATCCGATACTTGAGCGGCGTCAGCGGCTGGTACGACACCCCTTTGTAGGCCGACTTCTCCGGATAGGCGCGCCCGTACACCTTCACGTCGGCCGTCAACGGCGTGACGAGCGGGCCCTTGGCCGGGATGGCGGTCGGGTTCGAGGCCGGGTTGTGGAACCAGGCCTTCTGCCCCAGGTACCAGATGGCCGTCCAGTCCCCCTGCCGTTCCGCGACGGCGTAACGCTGGCCGGTCGAGGCGCGGGCGCTGTGGTCGTACACGCTGTACGTGCTCGGCTTGCCCGGATGCTTGCCGAGGTCGGTCACCAGGGGAGCGGTGGTGCTGGGCGAGGTGTGCAGCCAGACGGTCGCGGCGCCGTGCGCGGGGCACGCCTGGGCCGCCTTCGTGCTCACGCAGCCGGTGAAGCGCGGGCGGTTGGCGTTGTACGACGGGCGGATGATGATCGAGTCGCCGTTCTTGGCGGCCTTGAGCGGCCTGCCCATGAGCTCGAAGTAGTGCGCCCAGTCCCAGTACGGCCCCGGGTCCTCGTGCATCCCGGCGACCGTCTTCGGGTTCGTGCCCGGCACGTTGTCGTGGCCGAGGATGTGGGCGCGGTTGATGGGGATGTCGTACTTGTCGGCCAGGTACCTCGCCAGCTTCGCCGACGACCGGTACATCGCCTCCGTGTACCAGGTGCCGCCCTTGGCCAGGTAGCCCTCGTGTTCGATGCCGATCGAGCGGGTGTTGACGTCCCAGTTGCCCGCGTGCCAGGCGATGTCCTTCGTGGCCACGTGCTGGGCGACATGTCCGTCGCGGGAGCGGATGGTGTAGTGCCAGCTCACGTACTTCGGGTTGCGGATCATGGAGGGGATGCCCTGGTAGGAGCCCTCGGTGTCGTGGACGATGAGGTAGTCGACGGCGCGTTCGCGGTTCAGGCGGTCGTGGTTGCCGTAGTCGCGGTCATTCTTCTTGCCGAACCGCTTGAAGGCGGCGGGCATCCACTCGCACGTCAGCGAGGAGGGGCATTCCGCCCGCTCCGACGTCTGCCCCTTCGGTCTGGCGGGCTCGGCGAGCTCGGGCTCCGGGCCGAGGTGGACGTCCTCGTCCGTGTCGGTCTCCTGGTCCAGCGAGTCCTCGTCGGTGATCGGCGCGCCGTCGGTGTCGACCTCGAACTCCTCGTCGGACGTCACCGGGGCGTCGTCGTCGAGCGGGGTCTCCGTCTCTGCGGGCAGGCCCGGTACGGGGTCGAGGCGTACCGGATGCCCGTCGTCGGTGATCCGCTCCGCGCCCTCCCGCATCACCGCGAACACCTCGTCGGCGAACGCCCGGGACGCGACCGGGTCATCCGTCCCCGCGTACCGCTCGATCGCCCCATGCCAGTCGGCCGGGTCGGCGCTGGGACGCTCCTGGTAGGAGGCGAGCAGGGCGGCGCCGGCGCGGATGTTCGCGGCGGGGTCGGTCCGCAGCCGGGCGGCGTCCACGCCGGTCAGCCGGCCGGCCTCGGGCAGGGTCGTCCGGGGCGGGGCCGCCGCCATCCGCAGGGCCGAGGGGTCGAGGGCGCGCGCGGGCGACATCGGCCGGGCGTCGTCCCCGCGCGGATCGCCGTGCATGTCCCCCAGGTGCGTGCTTTCGGCGGGGAAGACGTCCACCAGGTGCATCGGCCCGTACCCGCCGGCCGTGCTCGGCCGTCCCGCGTTGCCGTCCCACCGCGACTCCAGGTACGCCACCCCGAGCAGCACGCTCTCCGGCACCCCGTAATCACGGGCGGCGGCGGCGAAGTCGGACTGCCGCCCGGAGCCACTCGATCCGGGTACGGCGGCGGGTGCGGTGAGCGCACCGGCGACCAGGACGGCGGCGAGCCAGAGCGGTTGCATGACCATCTCCCCCAAGAACGTCACGATTCGACTACTCACCGTAACTGTTCCCAGAAAGGGATGTGTCAGACGGGTCGGATGATACGCATGAGATCCGCCAGATCGGCGGCGAACTCGGCATCCCAGTCATCGGCTGCCAGATGCCCCACCGGCCGCTCCTCCCCGGTGGCCCGGTGGCCCCGGGATCCTCGGGGGCGAGCTCGGTGAGCAGCCGTCCCACGAGCCCGTCGAGCAGCTCGTCCTTGTCGCGGAAACAGCCGTGGAGGGCCATGGGCGTCACCCCGGCCCGCTCCGCCAGGCCCGCATCGACAGCGCTCCAGCCCGCGCTCGTCGGCGATCGCGAGCGCCGCGTCGAGGATTTCCGGATGCCGCGAGGTCTTGAGTTTTCGCACGGCCGCGTGATCGCCAGAGGCACGGCGGGCGTCGCAGCGCCGCATCGTCGTGCCGGCCGGGCGCAACGTGCTGCTGCGCATGCGCGGCCCGGCCCACCTCGTCATGCCCATGGTGCTCATGCTGATCTTCAAGAGCCTGCTGGGCGAGGCCGCCCAGGCCGTGACCGGCCTGCTGGTCTACGGGGTGCTCGCGGTCGCGGTCGCCGTCGCCGGCGCGGCCGGTCCGGCGGCGGTGCTCGTCGCCCTGTGGGCCGCCGACGGAGCCTTCACCTGGTGGCGTCTCGGTCGCGCGGGAGCCCTTTCGCGTTAATTCCTGCCCGATATCGGGCAGGATATTGGCGTGCCTCGTTCCAGAGCCGTAATGTCCTCGTCTGTGTCCCCGGCACGGCATCCGTACGAAGATCTCATCGCACACCTCACCAGGACGAGCCCGCTCGGCCCGGGCGAGGCGGCCCGCGTGGTCGCCGACGTGCTGTCCTACTTCTCCGAGCGCGTCGAGGAGTTCGTCCGGCGTCGTCACGGGGAGTTGAAGTCCCGCGGCCTCACCAACGACGAGATCTTTCCCAGGATCGCCGCCGAGTTACACGGCCGCCGGGTGGCGGCTCCCGAGCTGTCCTTGAGGCAGCTACGCAGGATCGTTTACGGATAGAGGAGACCTCGATGTGCGGAATCGTGGCCTATGTCGGCCCCAAGGACGCGGCGCCCATCCTGCTGGAGGGCCTGCAGCGGCTGGAATATCGGGGCTACGACTCGGCCGGGGTGGTGGTGTCCAACAAAGGGCTGAAGCTGCGCAAGGTCAAGGGCCGGGTGGCCGACCTGGCCAAGGTGGTGCCCGCCCGGTTCAAGGGCGGCCTCGGCATCGGGCACACCCGGTGGGCCACGCACGGCGTCCCCAGTGACGAGAACGCACACCCCCACCTGTCCACCGACCAGCGCATCGCGGTCGTGCACAACGGCATCATCGAGAACGCCGGCGAGCTGCGCGCCAAGCTGGAGGCCGACGGCGTCACGTTCGCGTCCGAGACCGACACCGAGGTGCTCGCGCACCTGATCGCCCACGCGGTCGACGAGAACGACTCGCTCGAGGAGGCGGTCAGGAAGACGCTCAAGAGCATCGTGGGCACGTACGGCATCGCCGTGATCGACTCCGAGCGGCCCGGCGAGGTGGTCGTGGCGCGCAACGGCAGCCCGATCGTGGTGGGCATCGGCGAGAAGGAGATGTTCGCCGCCTCCGACGTGGCCGCGCTGGTCCGCTACACGCGCCAGGTCGTGCACCTGGAGGACGGCGAGCTGGCCGTGCTCAAGGCCGACGGCTTCCACACCTTCGCCAGCGACGCCCGCGAGACGGCCAAGGAGCCGCTGACCGTCGACTGGGACGCCGGGCACTACGACACCGGCGGCTACGAGCACTACCTGCTCAAGGAGATCTCCGAGCAGCCCGAGACGATCACCCGGACCATGAGCGGCCGGCTCGACGAGCGCTTCCACGTCGCCCACCTCGGCGGGCTCAACATGGACGCCCGCGAGATGCGCGGCTTCCGGCGGGTGAAGATCATCGGCTGCGGGTCGGCCTACTACTCGGGCCAGATCGGGGCGCAGCTCATCGAGGAGCTGGCGCGCATCCCGGCCGACGCCGAGCCGGCCAGCGAGTTCCGCTACCGCAACCCGGTCGTCGACCCCGACACGCTCTACGTCGCGATCAGCCAGTCGGGCGAGACCTACGACACGCTCGCCGCCGTGCAGGAGCTCAAGCGCAAGGGCGGCCGGGTCATCGGCATCGTCAACGCCGTGGGCAGCGCCATCGCCCGCGAGGTCGACGGCGGCATCTACCTGCACGCCGGTCCCGAGGTCTCGGTGGCCTCGACCAAGGCGTTCACCTCGACCTCGGTGGCGTTCGCGCTGCTCGCGCTGCACCTGGGCCGGGTGCGCGACCTGTCGCCCGCCGACGGGCGGCGCATCGTGGAGGGCCTGCGCCGGCTGCCCGGCCAGATCGAGCAGATCATCGGACAGGGCGAGGCGATCGCCGAGCTGGCCAAGAAGTACGCCCAGCACCCGAGCATGATGTTCGTCGGCCGGGTCCGCGGCTACCCGGTGGCCAGGGAGGGCGCGCAGAAGCTCAAGGAGATCTCGTACGTGCACGCCGAGGCCTATCCGGCCAGCGAGCTCAAGCACGGCCCGCTCGCGCTGATCGGCCCCGACATGCCGACGGTCGCGATCGTCCCCGACGACGAGCTGCTCGACAAGAACCTCACCACGCTGGGCGAGATCCGTGCCCGCGGCGGCCGGGTGCTCATGGTCGGCCACCGCGAGCCCGACGCCAAGCTGGCCGACGACGTGATCGTGATCCCGAAGAACGAGATCGAGCTCGACCCGATCCTGCTCACGATCCCGCTGCAGCTCCTCGCGTACCACGCGGCCGTGGCTCTCGGCAGGGATGTGGACAAGCCTCGCAATCTAGCCAAGAGCGTCACGGTCGAGTAGTTCTCTCGAATTCGGCGCAAACTATCGTTATCTCGCTGCGGACGACATAAATTCGATACTGTGCGGCAGTTCGACCATCAGCGGCCCAATCCCGCACGCATGTACGACTACATGCTCGGCGGGAAGGACAACTTCGCGGTCGACCGCCAGGCCATCGACCAGCTCGCCGAGCTGATCCCGGAGGCGGTCGCGCTGGCCCGCGCGAACCGGGCCTTCCTGCAGCGTGCCGTACGTTATGTGACCCGCGCCGGGGTCTGCCAGTTCCTCGACCTCGGCAGCGGGCTGCCCACCCAGGGCAGCGCGCACGAGGTGGCCCCCGATGCCAGAGTGGTCTACGTCGATCATGATCCGGTGGTCGCCGCCCACGCCACGGCCCTGCTCAGGCACTCCTGCCCGGACAGGGCCTTCTTCGTCCACGCCGACCTGCTGGACGCCGCCGACGTGCTGGCCCAGGCCGTCGGCTTCCTGGACCTGAACCGGCCCGTCGGGGTGCTGCTGGTGTCGATCCTGCACTTCCTGCCCGACTCCGCGGGGCCGAGCCAGGCGATGGCGGTGCTGCGCGAGCGGATGGCGCCGGGCAGCTTCCTGGTGATCTCCCACGCCACGACGATGGGCCGGCTGGAGGACGAGGAGCGGACCACGGGCATGTACCGGAACGTGTCGGCGGGCGGCGGCACCGACCGCACCCCGGCCGAGATCCGCGCGTTCTTCGGGGATTTCCCGCTCGAGCCGCCCGGTCTCGTCCAGGCCACCGACTGGCGTCCCGACCGGCCCAAGCTGGTGGGCGACTGGTCGTTGCCCTCTTCTCTCATGGCCGGAGTCGGCAAGAAGAAGAACGGTTGAACCATTCACCATCTCCATACGTGTGATGAAGGCGAACCACGCACGTGTC
This sequence comes from Nonomuraea sp. NPDC050643, assembly GCF_040654715.1. Lineage (NCBI taxonomy): Bacteria > Bacillati > Actinomycetota > Actinomycetes > Streptosporangiales > Streptosporangiaceae > Nonomuraea > Nonomuraea sp. NPDC050643. Next base: position 17,087 of record NZ_JBFAIM010000044.1, read on the forward strand.
GTTGTCTTCATCGGCAGATGGGAATCAGCCAATGTTCCACCGCACGCTCGCCCTGGTTTTCGGCGCCCTGCTCGGCGCCTCCCTCCTCACCGGCCCCGCATCGGCCGCGACGGACACCACCCCGCCCAGCGTCCCGACGCTTCTGACCGTCTTCGAACAGCCATTCCTCGAGTTGATGTTCAGCTACTCGCTCTCGACGGACAATGTCACGCCGAAGGCCGGCATCACGTACGAGCTGTATCTCGACGGCGTGTTCGAGAGCGACATCAACCCCTTCATCCGTCCCCAATTCCCGAACATCTCGGTGGCCTTCGCGTACGCCGACGAGCCCGGCCCCGTCACGCTCACGCTGCTGGCGGTGGACGCGGCGGGGAACAAGTCCGGGCTGAGCAACGCGATCACCGTCACAGCAGTCCAATAAAAACCCGAAAAATCACGACATCGTAGTCCAAGGCGGCGATGTGTAACTCCGCGTAATGTGTCAATAACTTCTCGTAATGGGATGCTCGGGGGAGTAGGCACATGCGGCGTCGGCGGTTCTTGGCATGGGGGCTCGGTGTGGCGGCGGGTGCCGCGGCGTGCGCGTCCGGGTGCGGCATGGAACGCGTCACCGGCGGCGCCGCGCCGCTCCTCCGCTTCTCGATCAGCCCCGGCGGGCGCCGCTGGACTCATGTGGGGGAGGCGTTCGCCGGGGCGGCCCGCGCGGCCGGGTTCGCCACCGGGGCGGGCACGACGATCACCGTGACCGGCCTGGCCGCGCTGGCCGCCGCCGAGCTCAACAACGGCCAGACCCTGCTCGACGCCGCCACCCCGCTGGCCAGGCTCAGCGGCGAGATCGAGGTCGTGGTGGTGCGCGCGGGCTCGCCTCTCAGGGACTTCGACGACTTCGGTGCCCAGCTCCTCGCCCGGCCCGGCCAGACGCCGCTGGCCGGCGGGCCGCAGGCCGAGCCCGACCACCTGCTGTTCGGCCTGATCGCCAAGGGCCTCGGCGCCGACACCCGGCAGGTCGACTACACCGGCTACCCCACCAGCACCGGAGCCGTCACCGCGCTGCTCGCCGGCAAGGTGGCCGCCGCCGCCGGCCTGCTCGCCGACTGGCGCGAGCACATCGGCAGGGGCCGCGTCGTGGCGCTGGCGGTGTCCTCGGCCGAGCGGGTCCCGGACCTGGACGCGCCGACGCTCCTGGAGGCCGGCGTACGGGTGGACTTCGCGGACTGGGTGGCTGCCTTCGGCCCCGACCGCATGCCCGCCGAGAGCCGCGAGCGGGCCGTCCGCATGTGCGACGAGGTGATGGACTCGCACGCGTGGCAGGCGGCCTGCCGGGCCGCGGGCTGGTTGCCGATCCCGCTCACCGGCGACGACTTCACCCGCTGGCTCGGCTCCGAGATCGAGCGCACCCGCGCCGTGCTGCGGGACCTCGGCTTGATCGACGCCACCAAGGCCACAACATGCTGGGGTAGTTGCGGGAACGGCCACTAGATGTAGGATCCTGCTCGTCGCTGGTTCGCCTTTTCGGAGGCGGAGCAAAAGGGAACCCGGTGAGATTCCGGGGCTGCCCCGCAGCGGTGAGCGGGAACGACCGCCGTCATGAGCACTGGAGAGATCCGGGAAGCGACGGCCAGTAGGAGCCTTGGAGCACGCCCGCGAGCCCGAAGACCTGCCAGCGGCATGCCGTCAGGCATGCAGTGTTCAGGGCCTCGAGGGTGGGCCAGGCGCGACGCGGCCGATCCGTGCCGTCGTGCTCTTGGCGTGCCCTCGCGGGGGAGTGAGCTCGCGAGGAGAGAGAGCACGTGACGCAGATCGTTGAGGTTGACCGCCGCCTGGCCATCGAGGAGGCCGCGGCCCGGGTGATCGCGGACCCGGCCAACTCCCGGGTCGCCGCCCGGCTGCTGGCCGAGGAGATCGCCGACGAGGCGGCCGGGCACGGGGTGCGGTCGTTCTCCGAGTCCATCGCCGCCACCCACGCGGCCGGGCTCATCCAGGACGGGCTCGCCGAGTTCGTCGCCGCGCACGCCGCCGAGCTGGACGCGCTGGTCTCGGGCGAGGCGGACGAGCGGTTCGAGTATTTCGGGCTGCGCACGGTCTACGACCGCTACCTGCTGCGCCACCCCGAGACGCGGGCGGTGCTGGAGCGGCCGCAGCACTTCTTCCTCCGCGTGGCCTGCGGTCTGTCGGAGACGGTGGCCGAGGCGGCCGAGCTGTACGCGCTCATGTCCACGCTGTCGTACCTGCCCAGCTCGCCCACCCTGTTCAACTCCGGCGCGCGCCGCCCGCAACTGTCGTCGTGCTTCCTGCTCGACTCGCCGCGCGACGAGCTGGAGGCCATCTACGACCGGTACGGGCAGGTGGCGCGCCTGTCCAAGTACGCCGGCGGCATCGGCGTCTCCTGGACCCGGGTACGCTCGCGCGGCTCCCTGATCAGGGGCACGAACGGCCACTCCAACGGCATCGTGCCCTGGCTGCGCACGCTGGACTCGTCGGTGGCGGCGGTCAACCAGGGCGGGCGGCGCAAGGGCGCGGCCTGCGTCTACCTGGAGACCTGGCACGCCGACATCGAGGAGTTCCTCGAACTGCGCGACAACACCGGCGAGGACGCCCGCCGCACCCACAACCTGAACCTGGCCAACTGGGTGCCCGACGAGTTCATGCGCCGCGTCGAGGCGGACGAGACATGGTCGCTGTTCGACCCGAAGGAGGTGCCCGACCTCACCGACCTGTACGGGGAGGCGTTCACGGCCGCGTACCGCGCGTACGAGGCCGAGGGCCGTTTCACCCGCCAGATCCCCGCCCGGACCCTGTACGGCCGCATGATGCGCACGCTCGCCCAGACCGGCAACGGCTGGATGACGTTCAAGGACGCCGCCAACCGCACCTCCAACCAGACCGCCCGCCCCGGGAACGTCATCCACCTGTCGAACCTGTGCACCGAGATCCTCGAGGTCACCAGCGACGCCGAGACCGCGGTCTGCAACCTCGGCTCGGTCAACCTGGCCGCGCACCTGACCGGCGGCGAGATCGACTGGGACCGGCTGCGCGCGACCGTCCGCACGGCCGTGCGCTTCCTCGACCGCACCATCGACCTCGGCTTCTACCCGACGCCCGAGGCGGAGGCGGCCAACAAGCGCTGGCGGCCGATCGGGCTCGGCGTGATGGGGCTGGCGGACGTGTTCTTCACGCTGCGGCTGCCGTTCGACTCGCCGCGGGCGCTGGAGCTGTCCACCAGGATCGCCGAGGAGATCGCGCTGGCCGCGTACGACACCTCGGCCGACCTGGCCGTCGAGCGCGGGCGGCACCCGTCGTACGCCGACACGCGGGCGGCCGGGGGAGTGCTGCACCCCGACCACTACCCGGTGACGGGGTCGCCGCGCTGGGACGCGCTCCGCGACAAGATCGCCCGTACCGGCCTGCGGAACTCGCTCATGGTCGCCATCGCGCCCACCGCGACGATCGCCTCCATCGCCGGCTGCTACGAGTGCATCGAGCCGCAGGTGTCCAACGTGTTCAAGCGCGAGACCCTGTCCGGCGAGTTCCTCCAGGTCAACCGCTATCTGGTGGCCGACCTGCAGGCGCGCGGGCTGTGGACGCAGCAGCTTCGCGACGACCTCAAGCGCGCCGACGGCTCGGTGCAGACGGTGCCCGGCATCCCCGGCGACCTCAAACTCCTCTACCGCACGGCCTGGGAGCTGCCGCAGAAGGCGCTGATCGACCTGGCGGCCGCGCGGCAGCCGTACATCGACCAGTCGCAGTCGCTCAACCTCTTCATGGCCAGCCCCACCATCGGCAAGCTCTCGTCGATGTACGCCTACGCCTGGAAGCAGGGCCTCAAGACCACGTACTACCTGCGCTCCCGCCCTGCCACGCGCATCGCCCAGACCACGGTGGCGGCGACCGTCTCGGCGGAGGCGGTCGCCTGCTCCCTCGAGAACCCCGAAACCTGCGAAGCCTGCCAGTAAAGGAGATCTTGTGCTGCTCGACCCCGGCATGGACCTCACCCTCCGGCCCATGCGCTATCCGGACTTCTACGAGCGCTACCGCGCCGCCATCCGCAACACCTGGACCGTCGAGGAGGTGGACCTGCACAACGACCTCGCCGACCTGGCCAGGATGACGCCGCAGGAGCGCCACCTGATCAACCGCCTGGTCGCCTTCTTCGCCACCGGCGACTCCATCGTGGCCAACAACCTCGTGCTCAACCTCTACCAGCACGTCAACGCCCCGGAAGCGCGCCTCTACCTGAGCAGGCAGCTCTTCGAGGAGGCGGTGCACGTGCAGTTCTACCTGACGCTGCTGGACACGTACCTGCCCGATCCGGACGAGCGGGTCAAGGCGTTCGCCGCGATCGAGCACATCCCGTCGATCCGCGACAAGGCCGAGTTCTGCTTCAAGTGGATCGACTCGCTCGGCGGCCTGCGGCGGCTCGAGACCGCCGACGAGCGGCGCCAGTTCCTGCTGAACCTCATCTGCTTCGCGGCCTGCATCGAGGGCCTGTTCTTCTACGGCGCGTTCGCGTACGTCTACTGGTTCCGCTCCCGCGGTCTCCTGAGCGGACTGGCCACCGGGACGAACTGGGTTTTCAGGGACGAGTCCATGCACATGGAGTTCGCCTTCAGCGTGGTGGACACGGTCAGGGCCGAGGAGCCGTCGCTGTTCGACGACGAGCTGGCCAAGCAGGTCACGATCATGCTCGAAGAGGCCGTGGCCGCCGAGCTGGCCTTCGCCGACGACCTGTGCGGCGACGGCATGCCCGGCATGGGGGTGGACCAGATGCGCCGGTACCTGGAGTACGTCGCCGACCAGCGCCTGGTCAGGCTGGGCATGCCCAAGAGGTACGACTCGGCCAACCCCTTCGCGTTCATGGAGTTGCAGGACGTCCAAGAACTTGCCAACTTCTTTGAACGGCGTGTCTCTGCTTACCAAGTGGCGGTTGAGGGCAATGTGAGCTTTGACGAGACGTTCTAAGACATTGGGGGCATGAGCGTGCAGTCTCCAGCGGACTGGCCGATCCTCGTAATCTCGGTGGTCGGATCCATCCTTCTGGTAGAAGTCGTCCGGCGGGTGCTGAACAGGGTGGGGCGCAAATGGGCGCTGGCCCGGCATCTCGTGGAGCACTGCACGTGGCCGGCCTTCGCGGTGGCCGCCGTGGTGGCGTTCAACCTCGTGTTCGAGCCGGGGATGTTCGGCGCCTCCCCGACTGAGCGGAGCCTCGGCGGCACGGTGCAGCGGGTGCTCGGCCTGCTCACGATCGCCGGGGTCACCTGGCTGATCGTGCAGGCCACGTACGCGCTGACGGACGTCGTCCTCGACCGGCTGGTCCTGGTCGAGGGCGAGCGCAACCGGCGCGCCCGCCGCATCATGACCCAGATCGCCCTGGTCCGCCGCGTCGCCGCCGCCGTCATCATCGTGGTCGCGGTCGGCGCGATGCTCTTCTCCTTCCCGCAGGTACGCGCCCTCGGCGCCGGCCTCCTGGCCTCGGCCGGCATCGCCGGCGCGATCGTCGGCATCGCCGCCCAGCCCACCATCGGCAACGTGCTGGCCGGGCTCCAGCTCGCCTTCAGCGACGCGCTCCGCCTGGACGACGTGGTCGTGGTCGAGGACGAGTGGGGCCGCATCGAGGAACTCACGCTCACCTACGTGGTCGTGCGCCTCTGGGACGAACGCCGGCTCGTGCTGCCGGTCTCGTACTTCACCCAGACCCCCTTCGAGAACTGGACCAGGCATGGCAGCCGCGTCCTGGCCGTGGTGTTCCTGCGCGTCGACTGGTCCGTCCCCGTACCCAGGCTCCGCGAGGTCCTGTACGAATTCCTCCAGACCAACCCGCTCTGGGACCAGAAGGACTGGACGCTGCAGGTGACCGACGTGCTGCCGAACGGCCTGGTGGAGTTGCGCGCCCTGATGAGCGCCGCCGACTCACCGTCGTCCTGGGACCTCAAGTGCGACGTACGCGAATTCCTTGTCAACTACGTCCGCGACAATCACCCCGACGCCCTGCCGCGCTTCCGCCTCGAAACACCGGAGACCCGCGTGGGCGTCACCTGGACAAAGGACCGCGACGGCCAGAATTAAATACGTGGCACCATCGCCGATCACGGGTTTACCGTGGACATCGTCCAGTCCGAACCCCGGCCCGAAAGGCGAAGAAGTGCGCGCCCCGAACACCCCGAGACCGCTCCTGACTCTGCCCGAGCCGCTTTCCGGATGACCTCCGCGGAAATCACCGGAAAGCCGTCTCAGCGCAATCGAGACGGCTTCTTTCATTCACCACCGAGTGTGGGGCAGCTTGGTCAGCCCGCCTGCCTTGGGAGCAGGAGCACCGCAGGTTCGAATCCTGCCACTCGGACGACGGCCCTGAAAGAAAAGGGCCGCGGGCAACGGCCTGGCCGACGGGAATGGCGCCCCCCGGCCGGACCCCGCCCTCGCCCCGGGCCGGCCCACGCCAGCCAGGCCCGGGGCCCAGTCGCGCCAGCCAACGGCACAGGCGCGGTCTTCAGGAGGCGGATGCCGAATTGAGGCCGATGGTAACGAGCGTGTGTCGCGCGAGTGCGAATTCGGCTACGGCAACAAAGCTTGTGAACTACCCGCCATCAATTCACTGAGATCACGTCAGAGACCTCACGTTCAGTCAGGCCGACAGTGTCTGGAAAAGGTCTGGCCGGTCACGAGATAGCGAACAGCGTATCCGGCGCAGTTGGTCTCCACCAAAGACCCGTGAATCACCGATGTGCGGATGCCGCCGCGCAACCTCGACGACGGGCTGCGGGCCGCGCTGGAGATCCGCGCCGAGCATCCGGGTATCGGCATTCTGGTGCTGTCGCAGTATCTCGGTGACGCCTACGCGGCCAAGCTGATCGCCGAGCCCGTGGGCGGGCCACGCGGCGGCGGCGTCGGCTACCTCCTCAAGGACCGTGTCGGAAGGGTCGCCGACTTCATGCACTCCCTCGACATCATCGCGGGCGGTGGCATCGTCATCGACCCCAAGGTCGTCGGGCATCTCATGTCCACCAGGCGCCCGCACGCGCTCGACATCCTCAGCGAACGCGAACGCGAGGTCCTGGGCCGGATGGCGACCGGGGAGAGCAACGGCCACATCGCCGCGGGCCTGCACGTCACCGAGGGCGCGATCGTCAAGCACATTGGCAACATCTTCGCCAAACTCGGCTTCCAACCGGAAGACGGCAACCGGCGCGTCCTGGCGGTCCTCACCTACCTCCAGGCGACTCCGCCGGGAGAACACCCGTAGTCCCTGTCACTTCGTCAGGGCGGCCGTTGACGGTGGTTGGGGCATCGGCCGGCCGGTGGGGAGTCCATCACGGGACTCGGCCGCTGAGGCCATCTGCACCTGCCGGCTGATCGCGATCAGATCGCCGTCACCCGGTTGCTGCAGTGGCGATACGGCGACGCCGACACCCGCGACATCCCGCTGATCACGCAGTCGGCATCGGGCCCGGCCCTCGCGCTCCGGGGCGCGCAGGGTACCCCTCAGCTCGGGCCCTCGGCATGACCACGCTTCGCCTGCCCAAGGGCAGCGCGGCCTCAGACGTGGAAGGAGGTGGCGGGCGACGCCCGCGCCCTGTCGGCGGGGGCGTACCAAGCTGTGGCTGGACGGCCGCAGGTCGTTCTCGCTGGACCAGAGCGTCAAGCAGATCGGCGCCCCGCAGGCGTGGCAGCAGGGTATGACGGGCAAGGGCGTCACCGTCGCGGTCCTCGACTCCGGCTACGACCCCGATCATCCGGACCGGAAGGACGCGGTGCCGCAGGAGCGCAACTTCAGCGACGACCCCGACATCCGCGACGCGCTGGTCGGCGGCATCCCCCTGCCGGCGTGCTCGGCCGGGTAGCGCTCGAATTCGGTCACGTCGCGGGCGGGATGTTCAGGGAGGTTGTTTCCGGGACTGGCGCGGCACCTGAACCCGGCACCAGACACCCACTCAGCGGACAGTGGGCAGGATCAGGCACGTCCACAGCACGGCGGGGGCGATCAGCACCAGGGACATGCCCCATGCCATCAGACCGCGGAAGGTCCTTTCGCGGGCCTCCTCGGCGGAGTTGGCCACGGCGAGGGCGCCCATGGTGGACAGCGGGCTGCAGTCGACGACGGAGCTGCACACGCACAGGGCCACGACCACGGAGGTGACGTTGAGATCACCGGTCAGCAGGAGCGGGGTGGCCAACGGGATCACCGCGCCCAGGAGGGCCGTGGTGGATGCGAACGCTGACACCACGGCGCCGACGAGCAGCAGGACCAGGGCGGCGATCAGTGGCGTGCCGATGGCGACGATGCCCTGCCCCAGCCACGTGATGGTGCCCTGCGCCTCCAACATGGCCACATAGGTCATGATGCCGCTGATGAGCAGGACGGTGGACCATGCCACCTTGGCGACGATCGCCTTGGCGGTGGCGGGGAAGGCCACGGTCAGCAGCACGCCGATCGTCAGCGCTACGAAACCGACGTGCAGGCCGAAGACCAAGGTGGCCACCATCAGCGCGACGAGTCCTCCAAGGGTGGCAACACGCTGCGCGTCCAGGGTCGGCACCTCCTCGGCCCCCTGGTCGGCGTCCTCCGTCGTCGTCGCGGCTGCGGTCGTTCCGGGGTGGTGAGGTGCCGGCGTACCGCTGACGACGGTCGCCGCCTGGGGCCTGGCCCGGCTCTCGTGCCGACGGCCGATCAGTTGGCGGCCACCGAGGACGAGGAACGCGGCAATGCCGAGGATGGAGGAGGCGGCGAATGTGCCGGCGAACAGGAGCCCGGGATCCGTGGCCAGGCCCGCGCCGTCGGTGACACCGTTGACGATCACGCCGTAGATCCCGATGGGCGAGAAGCCTCCGGCCGTGGTGCCTTGGATGACCATGAGGCTCATGAGCAGCGGATTGATCTCGTAACGGCGCGCGAACCGCAAGGCCAAGGGGATGGTGATGGCGCAGGCGGCGGGCGCCGCCGCGCCGATGGCGGTGATCGCCGCCGGGATCAGGAACATGCCGAAGGGCATCAGGGCGATGCGCCCGCCGACGGCACGAGTCGCGGCGTGTACCAGCCAGTCCACCGTGCCGTTGCGCATGGCCAGGGCGAACAGGTATGTCACGCCGACGAGGATGACGAACATCGTGCCCGGGAAGCCGGCCAGGATCTCCTTGTCGGACATGCCGAAAACGAACGTCCCGACCATGAACGTGGCGACCAGGGCCAGCGCGCCCATATTGACAGGCCTGACCGTGGCCACGAGGAAGACGGCCCCCAGCACCAGGAGCGCGATCACTTCGGTGGACATGCTGCCTCGATTCATCGTTGCTGGTGCACGGCCGGCCATGCGATTGCCACGATGGTAGGAGCGTGTGACGTGCATCACGTCAGGAGAAACTCCAAAGGAGCGGTGTCTCCGTTGGATGAATGGACCATGCCTCGGGCGGAGAGGAGTCGGCTATTCTGGGACAGACGTCGCAAATGGAGCTATCTCGGAGAGGGCGCCGCCAGCGGCGGATCGGCAGTATCTAATGAAGCTCAGTGACCTTCTCGTCACCCTGGGTTCGGAGCAGCTCCACGGGGAGACAGTCGTTCGTGAGGGTGCCGTAGTCGTCAGCGATGTGATCATCCACGACTCGCAGTCTCCGATAGAACGCGGGCAACTGGTGCTCGCCGTCGGCGTGGACGCCGGCGCCCCCGCTGCCGGCGACCTCGTCGCCAAGGCAGCGAAGGCGGGAGCGGCAGCCGTGGCGTTCCGGGCCACGAACGACCCGGGGCCGGCGCAGACCGCTCGTGACTGCGGTGTCTCCATCCTGCGCGTCGCGCCGCGACTGGGGTGGGCACAACTGGTGATCCTGGTGCGGACGCTGATCTCGGCCACGGCCGCCGACCCCGAGTCCCATGGCGAACGCCTGGCGCCGAGCAACGTGTACGGATTGGCCGACGCCATCGCCGCGCTCGTCGGGGGATCGGTGGTGCTCTACGACCGGGCGCACCGGGTCGTCGCGTATTCCGTCCAGGGATACGAGATCGACAGCGTCCGGCGCGACACCATCCTGGGGCGAAGGACGCCCGACCAGTGGGTCGAGCAGTTCACGGCCGACCGGAGCGCTTACGAGACCTTCCGGCGGCCGGATTCCGTGGTCCGGGTGGACGGATATCCCGGGCTGCGGACTCGGTTGCGGGTCGTGATCTGCTCCGAAGGCGAGATACTCGGCGAGATATCCGTCGCCGAAGGCCAGTACGCGCTCGGTCAGGAGGCGGAGGCGGCGCTGCTGCGGGCGGCCCGTCTGGCGGTGCCGTTCATGCTCAGGCATCGCCTGGTCGAGGACACCGACCGGGCGACAAGGACACGTATGTTGCGCGGGCTGCTGTACGGCGATGTCTCCTCGGAGAGGCATGTGGCGGCCGAACTCGGGCTGGAGGGCAAGGCGGGTTTCGCGGTGGTCGGGTTCGGGCGGAACGCCGCATCGTCGAGGGCGAGCTCTGCTGCGAAGGTGCTGGAGGAACGGGTCCTGCACCTGCTGTCACTGCAGATGAGCAGCATTGACCCGGCGGCCGGTGCGCTGCTGGACGGGTCGACCTACTACGCCCTCATCCCCACTCCAAGCGACGGCGCGCACGCCAGGATCATGCGGCGCGTCAAGCCGTCGCTGAGCCAGCTCGAGCACATGGGCGTGGCCTTGCACGCGGCGATCGGGTCGTGGGTGCCGGATCTGACGGCGATTCCAGCCGCGCGCCGGCTCGTGGATGACCTGCTGCACGTGGCGATGCGTGACACGCGGTCCGACGCTCACCGAATCGTGACCGTCGAGGACCTTTGGCCGGAGCTTGTGCTGCTGCCCGTAGAACGGGCAATCGGTGGCCCGGACTTCACGATGTGCGCCCAGTTGCAGCGGCTGCTGGAGCACGACCGGCGGCACAGGACCGACTACCTGCGCACGTTGCGCGTCTATCTTGAGGAGTTCGGATCGATCTCCAAAGCATCCGAACGCCTCGTGCTGCATCCGAATACGCTGCGACACCGCCTGCAGCGGCTCGGTGAGATCTCCGGGCTGGACATCGGCGACCACACCCAGCGGCTGGCGGTCGGGGTGCAGCTCCGCGTGCTCCAGGTGGAGGGTCGGGAGGAAGCCTCCCCACCCTGATGGCGGGCTCGCTTGCGGGGAGGTCTCCCCGTGCCGCGTCAGGCGTCACTGGAGTCGAGATCAATGGCGAGCAGCTCGGCGAGGTGTCTGCCACGACGACCGGCGAGCTGCTCCAACTGGGTGCGGCAGGAGAACCCGTCCGCCAGCACCTCCGTCGTGGGAGCGGCGGCGCGTACGGCGGGAAGAAGCGCGAGCTCGGCCACCGCGGTGCTGAGATCGTAATGGCCGCGCTCGGCGCCGAAGTTGCCGGCCATGCCACAGCAGCCCTCGACCACGTTCACGTCGATGCCCGTCCGCTCCAGCAGTGCCCGGTCCGGTGAGAATCCCAGCACCGCGTGATGGTGGCAGTGCGGTTGCACGATCGCCGACCTACCGCTCAGGTCGGGTGGACGCCAGCCTTCGACCGTGGCGAGCAGTTGGGCGAGCGGGCGCACCGCCCCCGCGACGGCGGTGACGTCGGGGCCGGGGCCGAGCAGTTCGAGGGCGTCTCCCGCGAACACCGCGGTGCAGGAAGGCTCCAGCCCGACGATGGGGACGCCGTTCCGCGCCGCCGTAGCGAGGGCCGCGACGCTGCGTCCAAGCACGCGGCGGGCGGTGCCGAGTTGCCCGGTCGACAGCCACGTCAGCCCGCAGCACAGCTCGCGGTCGGGGATGGTCACCGAGAAGCCGGCGCTTTCCAGCACCCGCACGGCCGCGACACCGATGTGCGGGGCGAAGGTGTTGGTGAAGGTGTCAACCCACAGCAGGACCGGTTCGCCCGGCGCCACCGGATGCCCGGCGAACCATCGCCGAAACGTGCGCGACGCCAAGGCCGGCACGGAGCGCCGGCGATCGACGCCTGCCAGCCTCTTGCCGGCAGAGCCCAGCGGACCAGACATCACGCGATTGGCGAATCGCGGCATGCGGGAGGCCAGCCGGGCCCAGATGGGCAGCCAGCCCAGCGAGTAGTGCGTGGCCGGCCGCAGCCGGCCACGGTAGCGCTGGTAGAGGGCCTCGGCCTTGTACGTGGCCATGTCCACCCCGGTGGGGCACTCGGCGGAGCACGCCTTGCAGGAGAGGCACAAGTCGAGCGACTGGAGCACCTCGGGCGACCGCCAGCCCGTCACGAGTGCTCCGTTGGCCAGTTCCTGCAGCACCCTCGCCCTGCCGCGGGTGGAGTCCTTTTCATCACGGGTGGCGCGATACGACGGGCACATCGCCCCTCCGGAAGAGCCGGCCGCCCGGCACTTGCCTACCCCGGTACACCGATGCGCGGCCGCACCGAAGTCTCCGCCGTCCGCGTCGTACCCGAAGCCCAATGCTGTGCGGTGCGATCGCGCGGACACCAGTCGCAGGTCGGCGTCGACGGGCCGGGGTCGCACAATGACTCCGGGGTTCAGCACATCCAGCGGGTCGAACACGTTCTTGACCGCGGCGAAGGCCTCCAGGGCGGCCGGCGAGTACATGTGGGGCAGCAACTCGCCCCTGGCGCGGCCGTCTCCGTGCTCTCCGGACATCGAGCCGCCGTGCCTGGCCACTAGCTTCGCGGCGTCGACGAGAAAAGCCCGGAACGCTGCCCGTCCGGTTGCGTGGCCCAGCGGGAAGTCGATGCGCGCATGCACGCACCCGTCTCCGAAATGCCCGTAGGGGACTCCCGTCAGCCCGTCTTCTGTCAGGAGCGCCTCGAAGTCGCGCAGGTAGGCCCCCAGACGCTCGGGTGGCACGGCGGCGTCCTCCCAGCCAGACAGGCCGGGCCTTGCGGCGGAGGCTCGCGCGGCCAGGCCGGCACCGTCCTCCCGGATCCGCCACAGCGCCGCCGCCTCGCCGCCGGCCGGCACCGTGCGCGAGCCGAGCGCGCCGGAGTCGCGGACGAGCGCCGCAGCCCGTCCGTCGAGGTCGTCCCCGCCCAGCTCGACGAGCAGCCAGCCGCCACCACGTGGCAGTTCCGGCACGGCCGGGGCTCCTCGGCGGCGACGGACGACGTCCACGATCCGCGAGTCCAGTCCTTCGAGGGCGATGGGAGCGAAGGGGAGGAGCGACGGCACCGCGTCGGCGGCGGACGCGATGTCGGGATAGCCGAGCACGACGAGCCGGGTGGCGGCGGGCGCGCGAACCAGATGTACAGTCGCCTGCCGCACCACCGCCCAGGTGCCTTCGGTGCCGACCAGTGCCTTGGCCACGTCGAACCCGCGCTCCGCCAGCAGGTGCTCCAGCGAGTAACCGGACAGTTGCCGAGGGAACCGGCCGAACTCGGTCCGGATCACCGCCAGCCGCGAGCGGACGACCCGGTCCAGGGCGGCCAGCACGGGTGCGGACCGCGGATCGGCGTCCGGGCCCACTCGGAGGTGCTCGCCGGCGCCGGTCACCACGTCGAGCCCGACCACGTTGTCGGCGGTGCGGCCGTAGCCGAGGGCGCGGGAGCCACACGCGTTGTTGCCGATCATGCCGCCGACGGTGCACCTGCTGTGCGTGGACGGATCAGGGCCGAAGCGCAGCCCGTACGGGGCCGCCGCTCGTTGCAGGTCGTCCAAGACCACCCCGGGATCGACCACGGCGACGGCCGCCTCCGGGTCGACATCGTGAATCCGGTTGAGGTGCCGGGAGAAGTCGAGCACGACGCCCGGTCCGATGGCGTTGCCGGCGATGGACGTCCCGGCGCCTCTCGCGGTGAGGGGCACCCCGAGCGAGCGGCAGGCCTCCACCGTCGCGGAAACCTCGTCACCCGCGCGCGGGAACACCACGACGGCCGGCACCACCCGGTACAACGAGGCGTCCGTGGAGTACTCGGCGCGACGTCGCGTGGAGTCGTCCACGTCGGTGACGCCGGCTCGGCGCAACGCGGCGACGACGTGCTTCCCGCTGCGCTCATCGGCCGGCCTCCCACGACAGGGCCGCCAGCACCTCATCGGTGTGCTCGCCGAGCGCCGGCACGCTCGTGCGGCGGTCGGGCAGGCCGCTGAGGTTGAACGGCGGCCTGAGCGCGCGCACGGGCCCGGCTGGGGAACCGATCTCGATCCATCGGGAACGGGCGTCGAGCTGGGGGTGCGCCACCAGGTCCCGCAGGTCGTTGACATCGCCGGTCGGCACGCCCGCGGTGATGAGCCGGGTGGTGACCTCGGCGATCCCGAGCGCCCTGAACCGATCCTCGATGAGCGGCTCGAGTGCGTGCCGGTGCCGTACACGCGCCTCGTTGCGGGCGAACCTCGGATCGTCGACGAGGTCGGGTAGCTCCAGCACCTCCATGCACAGCGCGCGCCACTGCGCGTCCGTCTGCACCGCGAAGTTGACGTGTCCCTCGTCGCCGACCCTGTATACGCCGTAGGGCACCATCATGTTGTGCCGGGCGCCGGCGCGGCCTGGCTGCCTGCCCGCGTAGAGCTGGTGGTACGCCGGCGCCATCATCCATTCGGCGAGGCAGTCCAGCATGGAAATGTCGATGAACCGGCCGCCGCCGTCACGTGACCTGTCCAGCACCGCGGCCAGGATCGACGACAACGCGTAGACGGCCGCACACATGTCCGCGATCGAGATGCCGACCTTCGCCGGTCCGTCCGGCTCTCCGGTGAGCGAGAGCAGGCCGGCCTCTCCTTGGATCAGCAGGTCGAACGCCTTGCGGTGCTGATAGGGCCCGTCTGCCCCGTAGCCGGAGATCGCGCACACGATCAGCCCCGGCCACCGGCTCGCGACGGTGTCATGGCCGAAACCGAGCCGGTCGACCGCTCCTGGGCCAAGGTTGTGAACGAAGATGTCGGCTCTGCCCAGGAGTTCGGTGAGGACCATCTGTCCGCGTTCGCTCTTCAGGTCGAGCGTCACGCTGCGCTTGCCCCTGTTCGCCCATACGAAGTACGCGGACTCGCCGTTGACCACCGTGTCGTACGCCCGGGAGAGATCTCCGCCCTCGGGATTCTCGATCTTGATCACGTCGGCGCCCAGGTCCGCCAGGTGGCGGGTGCACAGCGGCGCGGCCACGGCGTGTTCCAGGGTCACGACCATGAGCCCGGCCAGTGGAAACGCCTTATGAGTGTTCGTCATCGTTACCCTCCTTGGCGCCGCTCGGGTTCCGGAAGACGAACTCTCCCGACGCCACCGGACGGCCGTCCTGCCGAATTTCCGTGCGTGCGAACGATGTTCTGCGGGTGGCATGCGTGACCGTGGGCGACGCGGACAGCGGCGATGTCGGCCGGGCCACCGACGAGAACTGCAGCCGGCCCGACACCAGCCTCGGCCTACCACCGGCGGCTGCCCCGGGCAGCGTTGCCGTTGCCGTTGCCGTTGCCGTTGCCGTCGCCGTCGCCGCCAGCCAGAACAGAACCCCTCCCTGCACCTGTCCCGAGCGGTTGAGCATCGCGGCGTTCGGAGAAAGCAGAGTGTCACCCGGCATGTCGGGATCACCGGTGCACGCGGCCGCGAGCAGCGCGTCCGTCCAGGAGAAGTCCTTGCCGAGCTGCGGCGCCCCACGGGCGGGCAGGGCGGCGAGCACCGCCCGCTCCGCCTCCGAGAGCGGTTCCACCGCCCGCCCCTCGGCGCTCCTCGCATCACCCGGCGTCTCCCATGGCAGCGGGACGAGATCCGGTGCCGATTCCGACACGGCGAAGAGCGCGAGACAGCGACCGATCGGCCTGCCTTCGTGCAAGATCACGCCGTGGGTGCGGCCGAGCCCGGTGATGACGGGCTCGCTCCAGCCGCGCACCGACGTCCCTGTGGGCAGCCGGACCGGGTCGAGTTCGAGCGTGAGGGTCAGCGTGGGCAGTGGGCGCCCGGCACCGAGTCGTGAGCGCAGCGCCGCGCCCAACGCGAGATCGGCCAGCATGGCGATGTCCAGCAGCCCGAGGGATGCGCTGCCGAGCGCGTCACCTGCGTCGCAACGCAGCTCGTGGGCGGCCGGCCCGACAGCCGGCATCGCTTCGACTCCCACCATGCCGGCGAGCCAGGGAACGCCGGTCACCCGGGCGAGCTCGAAGGCGCGGAGCGCTCTGGCGGCGATGTCGTCGTCTCCTGTGTCGCGTGGCTGCATGTGCTCCACGCTTCATCACCCCGCGCCGCGAGGGCCAGGTGGGATCTCCCAACGCGACGCGCCTGGGATTGCACGAACACCCGATGCCAGGGGACCTGTCGACCGCCTAGCTTCGGCTGCATCAACAGTCGTTCTCGCCTTCCAGGAGTATTCGTCATGGAGAACAGGGAAGACGCCGTCCGCGGAGTCAAAGCGCTGATGTTCGACTTCTACGGGACCGTCGTGGACATGCAGGGCGGGCTCACCGAGGCCATCGCGCCGTACCTTGCCGCCAAGGGTTACACCGCCAACCCGCCGTCCCGCGTGGTGACCTGGTGGCGGCGGACCCACTTCGAGAACTCGATGATCGACGCCCTGCTCCACCGCGAGCACACCCCGTACCGGGAGATCGGCCGCCAAGCCGTCCACTACACCCTGGACCGGGCCGGCATCGAGCACACCGACGAGGAGGTGCGCGGCCTGGTCTCCCAGATCGAGCGGCTCAAGCCGTTCCCGGACGTCGTCGACGCGCTGTCCGACATCAAGGCACAGGGCCTCGACCTGGTCATCCTGTCGAACGGCGACGATGACATGCTGGCCAGCGGCGTGCCGTATTCGGGTACCGAGCACCTGTGGGATCGGGTGATCTCGGTAGCGGAGGCCAAGTCGTTCAAGCCGCACGCCGACACCTACCGGACGGGTGCGTGGCTGATGGAGTTGGAGCCGGAGCAGGTCCTTTTCGTGGCGAATCACGCGTTCGACTGCGTGGGCGCGAAGGCCGCGGGCATGAAGACCGCATTCATCGACCGGCGCAAGCGGCCCTTCGGCAACTCGACCTACCCGCCGGACCTGGTGGTGGAGGACCTCGCGCACCTGGCCCAGACGGTCATGCGGGAAGGGCGGGCAGTGGCCTGACCGCTGACGGCGGCGGCCCCTGGATGCGACGCGGCTGGGACCGGCCGACGACGCCACCGCCACCCAACCGCGAGGGGTGAACTCGTCGCCGTGGCGCATGCAGCAGGTGACAACGACCCGGCGCCGGGCAGGGTCGGCCGGCGGCATGAACCGCTCCAGGCGGTCGCCCGTGGTTGCGGCGCAGCCAGATCATCGGTGAGTGCCCGGAAAGTGATCCGGTCGCCTCGGCGGATCATGTCGTCCAGTCCTTGCTCGGCTCGCGGAATGGCGGCGGCCGTCTTGGTTGGGGCGGCTCTGCGTAGGTTGTCGGGATATCCGCGCATTGTCACGGGTCTCCTCTGCGGTGGCGGCGCCGGCGCCTTCCAGGTTCCCGGCGCACGGCCAACCCCCGCGCGCCTACGCCTCCGCGATCGACCGCGTCATCACCCGATTCGGCCGCGAGCGGGCGCTGGCCGAGATCGACACGGGCGAGATCACCAGTCGGCAACAACCTCTGAGGCGCTGCAGTACGCAAGGAGACGACGGTCGTTGCCACCGCGATGACCGGCAGATCCGTCATCGACTGCGCGGCCGACGAGTTCGCAAGGGGCTGTTTCGGCACGGCCGGCTACGACGACACCTCCGGCCTTCCCCAAGGCGCCCTGCTGGCCAGCCTCGGCTGCGGCAACCCGGTGGCTGTGGCCGAGCTCCGAGCCGGGCAGAGCGTTCTCGACCTGGGCTCAGGTGGAGGCATCGACGTGCTGCTGGCCGCCCGCCGGGTCGGCCCGTACGGTACGGCCTACGGACTGGACGCCAGCCCCGACATGATCGAGCTGGCCCGGCGCAACGCGGCAGACGTAGACAACGTCGCGTTCCTGCACGGCACGATCGAGGACATCCCGTTGCCCGCGCACGCCGTGGACGCGGTCATCTCCAACTGCGTGGTCAACCTGTCCGATGACAAGGCGGCCGTACTGGGCGAGGCGTTCCGGGTGCTGCGGCCAGGCGGACGGCTGACGATCAGCGACATGGTCACCGACGAGAACGTCGACCCGGCCGCCGTGCAGCGGCTGGGGTGCGATGCCGGGACCCTGGCGCTGAGCGACTATCGCAAGCTGCTGCGTACGAGCGGGTTCGTCAACCAGGCGATCACGCTCACGGTCGACCACGGCGGCGGCGTGCACTCGGCCATCGTGCACGCCACCAAGCCCGCCATCGGCCCTGGCCTGGAGATACGCCCGATGCGCGACGGCGACGCCGGACAGGTGCTCGCCATCTACCAGAAGGGCCTCGACACCGGCCAGGCCGGTGTCGAGACCACCGCCCCAAGCTGGGAAGGCTTCACCGAGAGCAGATTGCCGTATCTGCGCTACGTCGCCGTCGACACCGAGACGAACGACCTCGTGGGGTGGGTCGCCGCGTCCGCCGCGTCCAACCAGCCGGCCCATGCCGGGGTGATCGAGCACAGCGTCTACGTGCACCCGCGCCACCAGGCGCACGGCATCGGCCGCGCCCTGCTCGCCGCCTTCATCACCGCATCCGAGGACGCGGGGATCTGGACCATCCAGTCGAGCATATTCCCCGACAACGCCCGCAGCCTCTCCTTGCATCAGGCGCTCGGCTTCCGCATGGTCGGCGCCCGCGAACGCATCGGCCGGTTCCACGGCTCCTGGCGCGACGTGATCATGATGGAGCGACGCAGCAGGACCGTCGGGAGCTGAGCCCACCCCGGACCTTCGTGTGTGGGCGCTGCCGGCACCGCTCGCGGCTGCCCGTCGCCGGCCGCGCCCCCAAATCGGCGTCTCAGGCGCCGACATCCGCTTTCTGTGCCTCTCCCATGTCCGGGATCGGCACCAGCCTCGCCCTGGTCGGCCCCTGCATGCTTGTCGGCGAACCGTTGAAGCCCGGGCAGTATTGTGCGGTGCCATGACCGACTCCACACCGCCGCCGTGGGTTGATGATCTCTTTCCGTTTCCCACCCCGCCCGCACTCCGTACGCTGGTGGACATCGCCTGGCAGCACGCTTACGACTTTTACCTGGAGAACGAGTCCTACGATTACGGCCTGTTGGAAACTCACTACGATTTCATCTTCGACTTCGACATGTTTCCCCGACCGCCCGATGGCTGCGACGTCGATCCGGAGTTCTTCCGGCAGCCGTCGACACCGTTGTACGCCACGCCGGAGTTCGTACCCTTCGGTGCTCTGGGCGACGGCGGGTACGTCGGCTGGCTGGTGCCCGCGCCGGAACTCGGGCGGCTGGATCATCCGGTTGCGCTGGCCAGCGGTCATGACTACGGGGTGACCCTGATCGGGGCGGACACCCGTTCCGGTCTGGAGTTCATATTGTCGTGGGCGTTGCGGCGGTGGCGCGAGCGGCCGGCCCTGGAACCGCCTGCGGGGCGTGATCCGGATGTGTGGCGCGCCCAGAACCAGTACCTCAGCGATGCGCGCGCCGAGGACCGGCGACTCCTCGATCGGCTGGCCGCCGAACTCGGCGTACGGCCGGGCCCGGATCGGACGTACCCCGGCTCGTCCTGGCGCGGCTCCAGCGTCTCGGAGGACACCGAGTTCGAGATCGTGTTCGACGTACTGGAGGGGTGGCGGCACGAGCCCGGCGAGGACGGCATAGGTGTGCTCGCCCCAGCCGCCACGTACGCCGATCGGAGGCCGGTGGTCGTGGAGGACCCGCCGCTCGAGGCAGAGCTGGTCGCCGCCGCACACTGGCTCGATGCCGGACGGCCGGCGACCGCGCTGCTCGGGCTCAAGGACACGTTCGTCAACAGACCGAGCTGCTACTTCGCCGACCTCAAGCCGTTGTGGGCACGCGCGTACCGAGATCTCGGCCGGCCCGAATACGCGGAGCGCCTCGACCTGATGACGCCGATGTACCAAGATTCGTGCCACTGCCGCACCCCGCACTGACCAAAGGTCAAGAGCATGGGTTGCGGATCATAGGCGTCGATCAGGCCGGCCCGGCGCGGGTGACCGCGGAGTCGTAGCCGGCATGCAAATGTACGGTGACCCGCTCCGGCAGCGGCCCCAGATCATCAAGCTTGTCCGGGGTCGGGGCGAGCAGCGGAGCCTCATGACGGTTCGCTCCGGCCAGGACCCGGTTCAGCGTCTGCCGTACCCTGGCGATCTGTCCGATGAGCGGTGGGAGCTGATCCGGCCGCCAGTGGCGTTACCTGCGAAACCACCGCCGGCGCGAAGCGTATGGAGGAATTCAAGCTCCTTCGTGACAGCCGAATCGCTCCCACGAACAAGACTTCACCCAACAACCGACCATGCCACGCCTCAGGCGGCGGAAGCCCTGCTCAACAAGCTTTCGCAGGTCCATCCTCGGCATGCCGTCGGGCCCTCTCGGGCGAGGTCATAGATCGAATCCGGTTCGCAGGTGGGCGACGGTGTCCTCCAATATGGCGGGCAGATCGAATTCGTCGCCGTTGCCCGCGGTGAGCCAGGCCACCGTCATGGATCCGCAGAGCATTCTGGTGAGGCTGAGGATTTCCGGGTCGGTCGAGTCGCGTCCCGCCCGTTCGGCGAAGAGTTCGGACATCACCCGGATGACGGTGGTCAGACTGCCCATGTTCGCGGCCCACGCCTCGGGAATGGACACCACCAGCCGGGCCCTGTTCTGCAGGTCCACGTGCTCCTGCCGACTGGCGCCGGTGTCATCGAAAGCGGTGCGAACGGCGTTGTGCAGTGCGGCGACGACGCCCAATTCTGCCGGCTGGGCCCGAAACGGCGCGATGAACGGCCTGATCAGGATGAGGTCATCGTCGATCACCACCAGATCATGCTTGGTGGGGAAATACCGGAAGACCGTACTCGGCGCGAGATCCGCGGCGGCCGCGACCTGCTCCACCGTGGTCGCGTGATAGCCCTGCTCACTGAACAGGCGCAGCGCGTGCCGTTGAATCGCCTGCTTGGTCCTGGCCCGCTTACGTTCCCACGGCCCATCGGACGATCCGTTCTCGGACAGCTCACTTCTCCCCACGTCTCGATGCGCTCCTCGGCGGACGGGTCACAACCGCAGCGACATCGTACGCCAGCATCCCCGAACAGCCGCTGACCTTGGACAACCTGCTGGGTGTCCAGTCTCACAATGGGTGTGTTCCCTCAATATGAGAGATTACTCCTAAGTTGGGGCTAGACTCGCATCTCGAACCGCATGTGACCAGCGAGCAGAACAGGAGCAGATGATGGTGACCAAGATCGAAACTGACTACCTCGTGGTCGGCGCGGGCGCCACGGCGATGGCCTTCGTGGACACGCTGCTGACCGAATCGGACGCGACCGTGGTGCTGGTCGACCGCTATCACCAACCAGGCGGGCACTGGACGGTCGCCTATCCCTACGTGCGGCTACATCAGCCCTCGGCGATGTACGGCGTGAACTCCCGTCCACTCGGCAACGACACCATCGACCAAACCGGCTGGAACGCCGGACTCTACGAACTGGCCGGCGCAAGCGAGATCTGCAGCTATTTCGACCAGGTCATGCGGCAGACGTTCCTGCCGTCCGGGCGGGTGTCGTACTTTCCCATGGCCGAATATGACGGTGGCGGCCGATTCCACCTGACGACCTCCGGTGACGAATACCAGGTGACCGTGCGACGGAAGATCGTGGACACCACCTATCAGGGTGTGACCGTGCCCGCCATGCAACCACCAGAGTTCCCGATCGCTGCCGGCGTCCGCGTGGTGCCCCCCAACGAGCTGCCGGCCATTCGCGAACCCCACGGTCAGTACGTGATCATCGGTGCCGGCAAAACCGGGATCGACGCCTGCCTCTGGCTGCTTGAACGAGGAGTCGCCCCCGCGGACCTGACCTGGATCATGCCCCGTGCACCGTGGCTCATCGACCGGGCCACCGTGCAACCACGCCCTCTCTATCGCGTCGAAGACATCGTGAAAGACTACGTCGCCAAGCACGACGCCATCATGCGAGCCGAATCCGTACCCGACCTCTTCGACCGGCTCAACGCCGCCGGTGTCCTGCTGAGAATTTCCCCGGACGAGCGGCCGACGGCGTTTCGCTGCGCGACCGTCTCGCAGGCCGAGCTGGAACAGCTACGCACGATCGAAAATGTCGTCCGCCTCGGCCGGGTGAAACGAATCACCGAAACAGACATCGAACTCGACGGTGGCACCGTACCGACCAGCCACCGCGCGTTGTATGTGGACTGCACCGCCGACGCCGCCAAGCAACTCCCCATCGTCCCGATATTCCAAGATGGGCTGATCACTCTGCAATCGGTGCGAGCATGCCAGCCGGTGTTCAGCGCGGCCCTCATCGCGCACGTGGAGGCGACCCATCCGGACGACTCCGTGAAAAACGAGCTCTGCCCTGTTACGCCAAACCCGAAAACCGACACCGACTGGCTGCGGTTCGCACTGTCCATCAATGCGGAACAGCTGCGCTGGTCGGGCAACGACGACATCGGCGCCTGGATGCACACTTCCCGGCTGCAACCGAACATCGCCCCGCCGATGCCGGAAGACCCGGCAGAACGAGCCGCCTTCGAACAGCAGGGCCTGGCCATAGCGCGCGAACAGAGCGCAAAACTCCAACAACTCCTGGATGCGCACAACGCACTGTAGGCCCCCAACTCGTTGATGCCGGGCGATCGATCTTCGCGGATGATTTCCCGCCTCTGCGTGCCTCGACAGAACCCGGCGTTCAACGGTCGGACGGACGCACGCGTGGCTGACCTGAGCAGGAATCGAGCGCTCTGCCCGGCTCCGGCCGCCATGCCGGGCAGAGCGCTGGATGAATTCGTGCTTCGGCCGGCCATGGTCGGCGACCGGAATGGCGTACCGAACCGCAAACGGCCGCGCAGGCCACCACCCCCCGATGGCTCGATCGCGTGACTCGAACAGAAGGAGACCCGACCCTGATGAGCAGACGGGGCAGACGTAGGAACTGGCCTGGGACGCGTGCCCCATGGGTGCTCGTCCTGCTGACGACGCTGTGCGCGGAATTGACGTTCACCGCGGTCGCAGTGCCGTTGACCTGGCTACTCCTGCCACTGCTGCTGGTGATGTACGGGGCTGGTGTCCTCGTGATCCGAGAGGCGCTCGTGCGCGTCCGCGGCGGCTGGCCGAGCCTCGTGCTGCTGGGCGTGGCCTACCAGATCGCGGAAGACGGACTGGGCCTGCAAGCCCTGACCAGCCCCCGGATGTACGGCGCCGCTGACTGGGGACTGCGAGCCCTCGGTGTGAACTGGACCTACTGGGAGTCGCAGATCGGGGTTCACGTGGTCCTCAGCGTCCTCGTCCCCATCGCCCTTGTCGACCTCCTCTTCCCGGGCCATCGTGGTCAGCCGTATCTGGGAAAAGGTGGGTTCACGGGAGTCGGCGCACTGGCAATCGTAGGCGTACTCGGACTGCGTTATATCATTTCCGCGAACCAGGACCCTGGATACCAGACGCCATGGGGCTGGACGGCGGCGTTCATCGCAGCCATCATCGTGCTTGCCCTGCTCGCCCTGGTGGTCATTCCTCGCTACCATCTCCCGGAACGCCGTCGAACAGAGCGAAACGCACCGCGCCCAGGAGTGGTCGGATTCGTGTCCATGTACTTGACCATGGCATTCCTGACGACACTGCTTCCACTCGGCCTCGGATCTGAACTACTGTTCGGCGACATGATGCCGGATCCCCTGCGGCTGGTCACGGCGGCAATGACCGCCGTTCCCTTCGGATTGCTGGTGCTGCGCTGGCGAGCGGCGGCCAACTGGGATGATCGGCATCGAATTTGGCTTATTGGCGGCATTCTTTTCTCGCACACCGCGTTCATGATGCCTGGTTCGCCGGCTGCCGTAGTCATCGGCTCACTGACAATTGTGGCTCAGGTAGTCCTGCTGGCCATTCTCGCCAAACACGTAAGCCCGCGAGAAAAGCACGCCGAACCTGAGCCGGGCGTGATAGGAGCCGGCGTCGTGCCGCGTGACCGCCAAGGTATGCCGTTCATTTAACGATCATGCTCTGGGAGCTCGTCCGCTGTTCGGATTCCCGGCTACTCCTATGCGAGTACGAGGGCGGGCCGCGGTCCGGCTTCTTCGACCGCGAGAGTGGGCGGCGGTCGCACAGGGGCGTTGGGGCCATCTGGCCGGAGTCGAACGCCAGGACGCTCTGCCGCAGTGAACGTGTTGGCCCGATCTTGCCTGCAACGCGCATTCCCGCAGATGACACGCCGGTCCTTGAGTTTGTCGCAATCCCTTTCCCGGCTCTCCTTCGCAGCCGTTACATGACTCTTCCGGCGCGGTGACGGATACGCGGTTGTCGGCTGCCCAGAAATTCAACTAGCGTAGATTTCGTCAGGAGATGAATTTTGTGATGGGAAACAGGGGGAGACAACGATGGTCACTGTCGACACGCCTGTGCTCGTGGTCGGCGCCGGTCCGAGTGGACTGACCCTGGCCAACGAGCTGGCCCGCCACGGCGTCACGGTGCGGATCATTGATCGCGCGACCACTCCGGCGACAACGTCCCGAGCGCTGGTCGTCCAGCCGCGTTCCCTGGAGATCTTCGAGGACATGGGCGTCATCGACGACGTTCTCGCGACGGGCAGTAAGGCGCCCAGCATCAACGTCATGTTCGCCGACGACAAGAGCGTCCGGCTGGAACTCGACGACCTGCTGAACGATCCGGCGAACTACACCACCTACCAGTCCCTCTTCACGCTCTCCCAGGACGACACCGAGCGGATCCTCACCAAGAAGCTGGAGGAGCGCGGGGTACACGTCGAACGTGGCCTGACCATGACGGCCCTCGACACCGGCGAGGAGCACGTGACCGTGTCCGTACACGCGGCCGACGGTACGACGAGGGCGATCCGGTGCGCATGGGTCATCGGCTGCGACGGGGCGCACAGCGCGGTACGCGAGGCGGCCGGAATCCCGTTCGAGGGCACCACCTATCCGGACGAGTTCATCATGGCCGACGCCGAACTCGACTGGGACCTGCCGGACGGCGACATCTACGCATTCCCCAGCCGCGCCGGATTCATCGCGGCCTTCGCGATGCCGGGTGAACACCGGTTCCGCATCTTCGGCAACGTGATCGTCGGTCCCGAAGGGCCCAGCCCGGAATACAGCCGGCCGACCCACGAGGAGTTCCAGGCGATGGTGGACGAACGGATGCCGCTGCCCGCCACCGTGCTCAAGGAGCACTGGGTCAGCCGCTACCGGCTGCACCGGCGTGTCGCGCCGCGCTACCGCGACGGCCGGGTCTTCCTGGTCGGCGACGCCGCCCACGTGCACAGCCCGGCCGGAGCGCAGGGCATGAACACCGGCATCCAGGACGCCTACAACCTCGCGTGGAAGCTCGCCCTCGTGGTACGCGGCATCGCCACGAATCCCCTCCTGGACAGCTACCATGCCGAGCGCCACCCCGTCGGCAAGCGGCTGCTCACGACCACGGACCGGCTCTTCGCGGTGATCTCCGGACAGGCCGCCATAGCCACGTTCCTTCGCGCGCATCTGGCCCCGCAGATCGCCTCGCGGGTGCTCGCTCGCCGCTCGATCCGCACCTGGCTCGTCGGCACGCTGGCGCAACTGCGCGTCGCCTATCCGGCGAGCCCGCTCAATCGTGAGGACGGTTCAGGCTGGAAGGACGCGCCGGCGCCCGGCGACCGGGCTCGGCAGGCCGACGTGCTCATCGACGGCGAGCCCAGGCGTCTGCACGATCTCCTTCTCGGTACGCGGCACACTGTGCTGCTGTTCGCCGGGACCAGCGGGGCCCGCCAGGAGGCCGAGTTGTGCCGTGTCGCCGACCGGATCAGGCACGCCTACCCGGACCTGGTGGCCGCGTACGTGATCAGCACCGAGCGTTTCACCGGCCACCCTGCTCTCGTCGGCGACCCGGACCACTCCGCGCACGACCAGTACGGCCTCAGCCGGGCCGCCGCGTTCGTGATCCGGCCAGACCTGCACCTCTGCTACCGCGGTACGCCCATCGACACCGGCACACTCCTTGCCGATCTCGCCCAGCGACTGCCGGGCGCGGCATCAACAGCCGTCACCCGATAGCGGGCGGCGGCGAGGCGTTTCGCCGGCCCCGTGGATTGATGCGCGTTGTGTCCGCCGCACACCTTCACGACCGCACGGAAGACATGTGGCTGGGAGAAATGGACCACTACCCCTGCCACCCAAGCCAAAGTTGATGGCGCGGCCGTCAGCCGGATAGGGACGGCGCGAACACGACCGCAACCAGGGTGATCAACTTGTGCACGCGATCACCGTGGAGCGCGGCCGGCTCCTGACCACCCTGCGCCCTTAAGTCGCGCGGGCGAGGCGGCGGGGGCTGTCCGTACCCGACGCGGCCGGCCGTCCCACCCGCGCGCCGAGTACTTGTGTGAGACCGCCTCAGTTCGAGAACGCACCCACCGTGGCATGACGATCCAGGAGCGCGAGTCCACCGAACTCGGGGCACACCAGGGGGCGCATCAAACCCAGTGAGACTGCTGGAGAGCGGATGCCCGCCGGCCGATGGCGCCGCACCGGCCGGAGCCCTCTCATAAAGGGGGCCTTCAATAAGAGACTTTTCGCAGATCTTCTACCTGCCATAGATTTCTGCTCATCATACTTCGCCGTCTGCGGGGAAAGCTGGTATGCCGGAATCCGAAGAGAGTTCGCGTCGGCCTTGTTTGCTGGTCGTGGAGACCGGGCCCAAAGCGTATCGCGAGTACCTTCTTCGTTCGCTTTCCACCCGGTATCGGGTGCATCTTTTCTGCGCGGCAGTGCCGGAATGGGCGGCCGGCTACATTTCCGGCCACAGCATTGTGGAGAACCCCCGGGACGGTCTGGCGATGGCGGCCGAGGCGTTGCGGTTGGCGAGCAGGGAGCCGGTGCGGGGCGTGATGTGCTGGCTGGAGGACATGATCGTGCCGGCCGCGCAGGTTGCTCGGGCGCTGGGGCTGCCTGGCGGCGACCCTGAGGCGGTCGCCAGGTGTTGCGACAAGTCGCGGACGAGGTCGGCGCTGGCCGTCGCGGGGGTGCCGCAGCCCAGGATGGTCGCCGTGACCACACAGGCGGAGGCGTTGCGTGCCGCTGACGAGGTCGGCTATCCGGCCGTGCTCAAGCCGCGTGGACTGGCGGGCAGCGTCGGCGTCGTCAGGGTGGACGGCCCGGACGAATTGTCGGCCCTGTTCGGCGTCGCTCGTGACGCCAGCGCGCCCGGCGAGGTCAGATACGACATCCCGGTGCTGGTGGAAGAGTACGTCGACGGCCCGGAAATCAGCGTGGACGCGGTGGTGCATCAGGGGAGGGTGCAGCCGATGTACATCGCCAGGAAGACGCTCGGTTACCCGCCGTTCTTCGCCGAGGTCGGCCACTGGATCGACGCCGTGGACCCGCTGCTGGGGGATCAGGCGCTGATGGAGGTGCTGCAGCGGACCCACACGGCGCTGGGCCTGGCGAACGGCATCACGCACACCGAGATCAGGCTGACGCCACGCGGCCCACGGGTCATCGAGGTGAACGCGCGGCTCGCCGGCGGCCTGCTGCCGTTTCTCGCCCAGTGCGCCACCGGCGTCGACGTCGGCCTGGTCGCCGCGGCGGTGGCCTGTGGCCGGGCGCCGGTGCTTGCACCCGACCGCAAACTCGTGGCCGCGATCCGATTTCTCCACCCCGAGCGGGATGGCATGACCATCCGGTCCATCGGCTTCACGCGGGACCGGGCGACGCCGGCCGAGAACACCGCAGTGATCATCGCGCAGCCTGGGCAGACGGTCTCCACACCGTTCACCGACATGCTGTCCGGCCGGATCGCCTATGTCACCGCCGTCGGTGCCGATCTCGGGGAGTGCCAGGCGGCGCTGGACTCCGCGCAGGCGAGATTGCACGTCGAGGCCGTCTGACCAAGGAGGAACGGTGTCACCGACGTTCGGACTGTACCTGCCACAAGTACGCCGCGATTTCGGCGAGCTGGCGGAGCTGGCGGAGGCCGCGGAGCACGTGGGTTTCGACTCCGTCTGGTTCATGGACCATCTCACCCTGCCGGGGGTGGCGGGCGGAGCCCTGGAGGGATGGACGGTCGCCACCGCGGTGGCCGTCAGGACGTCGACGATCCGCATCGGGCACCTGGTCCTCTGCGACGCCTTTCGGCATCCGTTCCTGCTGGCCCGCATGGCGGTCACGCTCGACAGGATCAGCGGAGGTCGTCTCAACCTGGGGTTGGGCTGGGGCTCGTCACCGTCGGAGCTGAGCACTCTGGGGTTCACAGGAGACCCGCCCGCCGTGCGCCTGGCCCGGCTCGCGGAGACGATCGACATCCTCGAAGCCGTGATGGGCGGGAGTCCCGTCGATCATCAGGGCCGTTTCCACACGATACGCGATCCCCTGGGAGGACCCGCCGCCTTGCAGCGCCCGATCCCGCTTTACCTCGGTGGCACGGGCAGCGGCACACTTGAGCTGGCGAGGTCCCGGGCCACCTGGTGGAACTGCTGGGCGCCCGAGCGTCACCGCCTCCGTGAGCTCATCCCGCTGGCCGGAGGCGTACGTGTCTCGGCCAACTACTCCATCGCTCTGTCACCTCGCACGGATGTCCCGGACTGGGTGCTGACGGGAACGTCGGAAGAGCTGGCGCGGCAGTTGCGGGCCGATCGCGAGCTCGGCGTCGAGCATTTCGTCATCCAACCGGTCGACCCTGTCCTGCGGGCCAGCGACCTGCTCCGCTTCATGGAGGAGGTCGTGCCCACGGTCGTCAGCGACTGACCGCCCCATGGGCCTGCTCGGCGGTCACCGTGAGGATGCCGCCGGAGGCGTTACTTCCGTATGCCCGGCCAGGAGCCTGCCCAGGAGGGCGCCGAGCTGCTCGGTGGCCTCGGACAAGAGCCACCTGCCACTTCGGATCTGCTC
This sequence comes from Nonomuraea sp. NPDC050643, assembly GCF_040654715.1. NCBI lineage: Bacteria > Bacillati > Actinomycetota > Actinomycetes > Streptosporangiales > Streptosporangiaceae > Nonomuraea > Nonomuraea sp. NPDC050643. Next base: position 45,922 of record NZ_JBFAIM010000044.1, read on the forward strand.
ATGCTGTGCCGTGTGGGTGGCGTACCGGGCCCAGCCGGTCACGTTGTGCGCGGCCGACGGATCGCGGTCGCTCGACACAATCGTGAGAGGAAAGCGGCTCTCCGCTCGAGCATTGTGCTCGTACCGGGCGAGCAGCCGGTAGTCGGCGCGAAAGGCCGGCTCGAAGACGGCTCGAAGGTCTTCGAGTTCGAGGATGTTGTCGGGCACGCCCCCGAGCGAGATGATCTTCGCCCAGAACTCGTCGGAGCCGCAGGACGCCAGCTCTCTCGCCGTCCTGTTGACCACGTGCGGTGGCGGATAGTTCGCCACGAAGAGACGCGAGGGCGCGGGGGCGCCCGACGAGATGAGATGCTGGGCGGTGAGGTAGGCCAGAAGCGCTCCCGAGCAGTAGCCGAACAGCGCGTAGGGCTCGTTGGTGAAGGGAAGGACCGACTCCGTCAGCTGTGCCATCAAGGGTTCGAGCTCGGACGGTGGTGGCTCGGAGAACCGGGCCTCCCTCCCGGGCAGGGCCACTCCCCACAGCTCCACATGAGGCGGCAGCCGCCGGGCCAGTTCGGTGAACGCGCTGGGACCCGCGCCCGCGCCCGGAAAACCGAAAAGGCGCACTGACGCCCGGGAACGGTCGTTCAGCCGGAGCAGCCAATTCCATTGCTTGTCCGTCATCCCCGGCCTCAGGCCTCCTGGAGCGCGCTGCGCACCACACTGATGAACTCTGGGACAGTGGGCGCGTCGAAGACATCGAGCGCCGAGAGATCGACACCGAGTCGTTCGCGAACACGGACAACGATCCGCACGGCAGTCAGCGAATCGCCGCCAAGATCGAAGAAATCGGCATCCTGCGCGATCGGGACCCGTAACACCTCCTCCCAGATCCCGTGCAACTGGGAGGCCATGTCACCCTCGGATGGCTCTACGTTCGTCATCGCCCTCAGTTTCTGGTGGGAACGCCACTGCTGGAAGCTTGCGGGGCCGAGGACGGGCTTGCCTAGTCCGTCTTGGGTGTCATGCGTATGAGGACGTCCACGCCCTCGACGACGGCAGGCGATCGTCTTCCGAGGAAGACACCTACCAGAAGGATCCGCTCGGACGACCGAAGATCGATCTTTACCCAGGGTGGTGGTCGCTGGTCCCCTGGTGACTTGTGACCTGGACATCTGTCTACGACGATCCGACGTCGGTGTTCGCCGTGGTCCGGAACCAACAGGGCCGGAATTCGATCTGGCCGGCCGGCCGTGCGATGCCCGACGGGTGGGAATGGGCTGGGTTCACCGGCGCCAAGGCCGACTGCCTGGCATGGATCGGGTCGGCCGACGTGGATGGTGGCCGATGACCCACAGCGCGGCTGTTGTGATTGCCGGTGTTTCCAAGGCCTTCCGCCAGGGGCGGCGGACGCTGGAGCAGCGGCTCAGGCGGGCTCCAGACACCCGGAGTGAGGTCGTCGCCGTCGACGGCATCGACCTGGAGGTCTCGACCCGTGAGGTGTTCGGGCTGGTGGGGCCCAACGGCGCGGGCAAGTCCACCACCGTCCGCATGATCGCGACCCTGCTGGAGCCGACAAGGGGAAAGGTCGAAGTCTGTGGCGTCGACGCCGTGGCGCATCCCCAACGCGCCCGCCGTCATCTGGGTGTGGTGATCGGCGGCGAGCGGAGCGTCTACTGGAAGCTCACCGGTCGGGAGAATCTTGAGTACTTCGCCGCGCTCTACCACGTGCCGAGGCGCGAGGTACCACGCAGGATCGAGCGCGTGCTGGCGGAGATGAACCTGCTGGACCGCGCCGACGACTACGCCGAGCGGTATTCCACCGGCATGCGCCAGCGGCTGTCGCTGGCAAGGGCCCTGCTCCAGGAGCCGACGGTCCTGCTGCTCGACGAACCGACGTCCGGCCTCGACCCGCGCTCGGTCACTCAGCTGCACGAGCGGATAGCGCGGTTGCGTGAGAACGGACACTGCGTCCTGGTCACCACGCACAACATGGACGAGGCGGACCGGCTCTGCGACCGCGTCGCGATCATCGACCGTGGACGGGTCGTCCGATCCGGCACCCCAGGAGCGCTGAAAGCGGCGCTCCAGGTCGACCGGCGGGCTATCGTCCGGCTCTCCCTGAGGCCCGGAGGAGCCGACGACAACCTGGTTTCCGACGTGGAGGACTTCGCGACCATAGCCGAGAAGTCCATCGACGGCTCAGACCTCCACATGGTGCTGCACCTGCCGCTGGAAGTGGATCTGCTGCCACGGCTGGTCGAGGTGAGCAAGAGGCACGAGGCGGTGCTGCGCACGGTCGAGATCGAGCCGGTGACACTCCGGGACGTCTTCCTGGCGGCGACGGAGAACGGCGGGCGTGAATGAGCAATCTCGCGGGGGAGTGGTACGCGATCGTCGCGACCACCCGTAAGGAGCTCCGGTTGATGCGGCGATACCCGGCGGAGATCATCTCGCTGTCCGTTTGGATGCTGCTGCTCCCCATCGCCTATATCGCCCAGGCGCAGGCCTTCTCAGCGGACGAACCGGCCGCGATCGACGCGTTCGCTCGGCGTGCCGGTACAGACGACGTGGTCATGTTCCTGTACGTGGGCTGGTTGGTGTACCTGTGGCTGACGGCGGTCTTGTGGGGACCTGGACTGGCCCTCATGCAGGAACGCCGGCGCGGGTCGTTCGAGATCGTCTTCGTCTCTCCCACATCCCGGTTCACGCTCCTGTTCGGTGGCGCCCCCGCTCAGCTCGTTCCGGCGTTGGTGGTGTTCGCCAGCGCCGCGATATCGATGCGCGTGTTCTTCGGCGTGCCGCTCGGCTGGTCCGAACTCGTACGCTGGTTCGCCGTCCTGCTCGTGGCCTTCCCCGCGCTCATGGCGCTGGGCGGGCTCTTCGCGACCGTGTCGTTGTCGCTGCAGGACGCCGCTGGAGTATTGCAGGTCATCCGTGGCGCGTTCACCCTCTTGTGCGGCGTCACCTACCCCCTCGCCGTGTTGCCTGACGTGTTCCGTCTGATCGGTGAGGCGCTGCCGCCGACTCACGTGATCGGCGCGCTCCGGGCGGCGGCCGGCGGCTCGCAGGAGTTCGCCGGTGAGGTGCCCCGTCTGTTCATCCTTCTCGGTGAGGCCGTTCTCCTGGGGATCGTCGCGATGACGCTGCTGTCGCTGAGCGTCCGGTACGCCCGCAGGACAGGCCGGCTGGGGCTGTTCTGATGACGGCAAGAGGTCCGATGACCTGGTACCAGGAAATGGTCTGGTGGGAGCGGTACTGGGATCCGCAGGATCGTGAATACCCGCCGATGAGCGAGATCTGGTATCTGCCTCAGAAACCATCGATCCCTGAGGTGCGTTCGGCCTTCGCCGAGGTGATGGCGAGACAGGAAGTGCTGCGGACCTTCCTCGATCAGGACGAGCTCGGAATCGCGTTTCAGGGGGTCCGACCCCTCGACGCGGTCACCCCTCCGTTGCGGGTCATGGAGCTGTCCCGGTTGCGCGCGGACATCGATGGCGCACTCGGCACTTTTCGCCGCCCAGGACCCGGCTCGCGGGGCCGCCTCCCGTGGCGTGCGGTGCTGGGCGTCAAGGACGACCGCGTCCTGACGGTCTGCCTTGCCGCCGATCGCGGCCTCATGGACGGCTGGAGCATGGTCGAGTTCCGCCGGCAACTCCAGGCGTCGCTCCTGGGAAGGCTCGGACCGCGCAGCATCCCGCTGAACCCGCTGGAGCGGGCGGCCCACGAACGGTCCCGCGACGGACGGGGGAAGGCGGACGCGGCGCTGAGCCGGCTCGCGCGGGTCTTCGCATCCGCGCCGGAAAGCCTCGTCCCCGGCTCGGCGAGGGACCCGGCGCCACCGCCGTACAAGATCGCTGTGATGCGGTCCACCGAGCTGCTGGCGGACACCGATCTCGTCTGTCATCGCCTGCGCCTGACCAGGCCCACCGTGGTGCTCGGGGTCCTCGTCGCCGTTCTCGCGCTGCGGACGGGGCAATGGTCGTGCCCCATTCGCAGCCTGGTCGCCAATCGTGACTCCAACCGCGAACGGGAGACCATCCAGGGCCTCTACCAGCGTGCCTATCTCAACATCGACCTCTCAGGCGACCCGTCGATGCCCGAAGTGCTGCGCCGGACGTGGCAGGAGTCCGTCAGCGCGTATCAGTACACGCGCTATCCCGAGGACGAGGTTCGTGAGCTGCGTGTCCACGCGGCCCGTGCTCGCGGTTTTGTCCCGAAATTCGAGTTCATCTTCGACTTCATGGTCAGCGGTCTGCCATCGCGGCCCGTTCGAGCCGACTCTCGCCGCGCACGCCAGGGAGCGCTTCCACCTGTCGAGCACCAGTGGCGGACCGCGGGCGCGCCGGAGGACATCTTCATCGCACAGGTGGCCGGCGAGGAAATGACCTGGTCACTGCGCAGTGACAGCGCGCCACTCACCCCCGAGGAGGTCGACCAGGTGCTGCGCTGGACCGCGCGCGGCCTGCGGTTGCTGACAGAGGAGCACAACGGCCTCCGCCTTTCGGAGTTCGGACGGCGGCTGGGCATCGAGCCGCGCGCCTCCGAACCTCCGTCTGAACGGTGTTCGGATGGCGGCGGAGGTCCTTCCTGCCTCGCGGAGGCCGCGCTGGCCGCCGCGCTGCTCGCGACCCATCCTCTGGAAGAGGTCGATCTCACGCAAGACTACGTCGGCGCGGGCGGACGCCTGCACCTGGTCTCGCGGTTCGCCGCGGAACTGAGCCGGCGCGGCTACCACGGCCTGCGCGCCGAGCATGTCGAGAGCCCGATGAGTCTGCGCGCGGTCGCGGCCGAGATGAGCTGTGAAGAGGAACAGATCTGACCATGGACAAAGCATCTGTATCCGCCGGCGAACGTCTTGCCGCCATCGCGCGGGAGGATCCCGGGCGACCTGCTCTGATCGTCGCCGGCGCCCGTACGACGGACACCGTGATCACGTGGGCGGAACTGGACGAGGCGTCAGCCGATCTCGCCGAGCGGCTGAGGCGCCGGGCGTTCGGCACGGCCGCGGTGGTGATCGACGCGACCAACTCCGCGGACACCGTGATCGGGTTCGCCGCCTGCATGCGCGCGGAGGTTCCCTTCCTGCCGCTCGATCCGCTCATGCCCGTCGCGGAGGCGGCGCGGGTGCTGGACACGCTCGCGCGCACGCACCGGCCTGTGCGGCTGGAGGACGCATGGGGCGAGCGCGCCACTCATGAACCGCCGGCCGGGGCGAATTCAGCCGCCGGCTATTTGCTGGCCACCAGTGGCTCATCCGGGTCACCCCGGCTGATCAGGCATCCGCGGCCGTTGCGCCATGATCCCGCGCTGGTTCCGAACCCGATGCTGCGCGCCGTCGGCTGGCAGCACGGACAGCGGCAGCTCATCGCAGGCCCGCTGCACCACGCCGCCCCTTTCATGTGCTGCTGGGAAGGGCTGCTCGATGCGAACACGCTGGTGTTGCTGCCGCGTTTCGACGCGCGCGCGATGCTCAAGGCCATTGACCGTCATCGGATCGAGTGGGCCCAGCTCACGCCCACACACATGCAGTGGGCGGCGCATGCCTCCGGCGGCCAGAGCACGTCGTTCGGCTCGCTGCGCGCCATCGTGCACACAGCGGCGCCCTGCCCGGAGGCGCTCAAGAGGAGCTGGATCGATCTTGTCGGCCCTGAGCGCCTCTACGAGATCTACGGGGCGACCGAAGCCATCGGCACCACCTTGCTCGACGGCCGCGAATGGCTGGCCCACCCCGCATCGGTGGGCCGCGGCTTCTGTACGCAGCTACGCATCCTCGACGAGGCCGGCAGATCCGTGCCGATCGGCGAGGAGGGCGAGGTGTTCATGAGACGGCCCGCATCCGGTCGTGACCGGGGCGGGCACGGGCTGAAGCGCACGGTGGACGGCTTCCTCAGCGTTGGGGACCACGGCCGGCTCGACCGGGACGGCTACCTGTATCTCGCCCCCCGCCGCCACGACCTGGTCATTGTCGGCGGAGGCAACGTCTATCCGGCGGAGGTCGAGGCAGTGATCATGGAGCATCCCGACGTGCTCGATGTCGCGGTCGTCGGGCTCCCCGACGACCTCCTTGGTGAGCGGCTGGAGGCCTTCGTCATCACGGTGCCGGGGTCCATGCCGACCGCCGACCAGATCTCCGCCCACGCCGAGAGCCGCCTGGCCCCGCACAAGGTGCCGTGGTCCGTACGGTTCGTGCCGGAGCTGCCGCGTACCCCTGCGGGCAAGCTGCATCGCCACCGAATCACGGAAATGGAAGGGTCTCATGGCTGATCCGTTGCTCTCCCCAGACGTCCTGACGGTCGAGGCCGTGCTTCGGACACACGCGGACGTCCTCGACGCCGCAGTACTCGGCCCAGGCACCCTGAACGCGGGCACGGTGGCGCTGGTCGCGTCCGACGGCTATGCCACCGGGCCGGATTTGGCCGACCACGTCGCCATCTCGCTCGGCTTCGGGGAAGTTCCCGCCACCATCGCGTTGCTGCCGGAGATTCCTATGAATGGCGACCGGACGGTGGACGTCGGCGCGTCGCGGGCGTTGCTGGCGTCGTGGCCCGCGGTGTACCACTTCGCATTGCCTGGAACCGCCAGGGAACGGCAGCTTGCCGCGATCTGGTGCCGGGTCTTGGATCGGCCATGGATCGGGGTGCACGACGACTTCATCGATGTGGGCGGGGACTCGTACAGGGCGGCGGTCATCTTGACCGAGCTGACGGGTATCGGCGCCGATGTTTCCGTGGGGGACCTGTTCGAGATGGGCACGATCGCAGGCCTCGCGGCCAGGATCGACTCCTGCCGTGATTGACGACCTGACCGACGAACTACGCCGCTTCGTGGCCGACCGGCTCCCCTCGTCGATGGTGCCCAGCCTGATCGTGGAGCTGGCAGAGCTTCCGGTGACCGCGAGCGGCAAGGTGGACCAGGCCCGGCTGCCCGCGCCGCGGACGGCCCACGCCGGCTCCGCGGCACAAGCGAGCGATGGCGAAGAGGAGCTCATCGCCGCGATCTTCGCCGATGTTCTGAACGTCCGGCCAGTTTGCGCCGACGACAACCTCTTCCTGCTCGGCGGGTCCTCGGTCCATGCCATACGCGTCATTGCCCGCATAGCGGACCGGTTCGGCATGCGCATTCCGGCGCTTCGGTTCTTCCGGGACCCGACCGTTCGTGCTCTGGCCGCTGCCGTACGCGAGCAGCGCACGTCATGAACACGACGAAGCGTGCAGGCGAGCACCGGCTGTCCCGGCAGCAACTGGCCATGTGGTTACGGGAGCAGCTCCTGCCGGGCACCGCGATGCACCATGTCGCCGCGGCCTACGAGATCGAAGGACCCCTGGACGTCCCGGCTCTCACCGAGGCGCTGCGTGCTCTGGCGATCCGCCACGAGGCGTTCAGGACCGCGTTCCAGGATCGTGCGGGAACGCCTGTAGCACGCGTTCTCGACGACGTGGCCGTCGAACTGCCGATCGCCGAGGCGGATGACTGGCGAAGCCTCGTCAGGGCTGAGGCGAGCCGCCCCTTCGACTTGACCGCGGCACCGCTGCTCCGCTGCCTCCTGATACGCCGATCGCCGCGGCTCACCCTGCTCGTCGTGGTGGCGCACCACCTGGTCTGCGACGCCTGGTCGCTCGGCGTGCTGTGGGAGGAACTCGGCGCGGCCTACGCGGCGCACATCCGGGGTCTGCCCTGGCAGCCGACGCCGCTGTCTCTCACCTACGGTCAATATGCCGAAGGCCAGTTCGGTGAGGAAGCGCGTCGGGAATCCGAACGGCACCGGGGGTTCTGGCGGCGACGGCTCGCCGGAGCTCCTGCGACGTCGCTGATCCCGGCGGACCGCCCCCGCCCGGCCGTGGGCACACAGCGCGGCGCCATCGCGACCCGAACGCTGGCGCCCGGCCTCCTTGCGGCGGCCCAGGATCTCGCCGTTCGGCGGCGGGCCTCACTCTTCATGGTGCTCACGGCGGCCTGGACCGCGACCCTGTCCCGTTATGCGGGCCAGGACGAAGTAGTGATCGGTATCGCGACGTCCGGCAGGGACAGCTCCGCGGCCGAGTCGGTGATCGGGCCGTTCGCCGATACGTATCCGCTGCGGATCGTGGTGGACCGCACGGAGCCGTTCACCACGCTGGCCCAAAAGGTCCGCCACGAGCTGCTCGGCTGTCTGGAGCACCAAGAGGTGTCGCTGGCCGACCTCGTCGCGGACCTTCAAGATCGGCGGGACCTGTCCATGACCCCGATCTTCCAAGTCCTCTTCAACCTGGTCAGGACTCGTCAGAGACCACTCGAGCTGGATGGGGCACAGTGCCGCTACCTCTCCGGGTTCGTGGAGACGGTGCAGACCGACCTCGCCCTGACGGTGACCGCACCCGATGCCTCGGGCATCCAGGTGAGACTGCTGTACAGCACCGACCTGTACGACAAGGGCACAGCCGACAACCTGCTCAGCCACTACGAGAACGTGCTGGCCGGCGCGCTGGCCGAGCCGGAGGCTCCGCTCGGCGCCCGGCACATGACCCCCGGCACCGCGTCGTCCAGGCGGCAGGTCGCCCCCGTCACAGCCCTGGACCTGATAGATCGCGAACTGGCCCGCCGGTCGGAGGCCGCCGCCGTGCACGATGGGGCCGACACGGTCACGTACGGGGAGTTGAGCGCACGGGCGGCCGCGTGCGCCGATCACCTCAAGGCGGCCGGCGTGGGCCACGGCGACGTCGTCGCGGTCCCGTTCGACAGCGGACTCGACATGATCACCGCGATCCTTGGGATCTGGCGCATCGGCGCGGTCTACCTGCCGCTGAACCCCGACGAGCCGACCGCGCGCCTGACGTCGCTCGTTACCGGCGCGGCCGCGGCAGCGGTCATGTGCGCACCGCCGCACCTGGCGGCGCCGACGCCCGCAGCACCAAGAGGTAGCCGCCCGCGGACGCCAGAACCCGATGATCTCGCCTACCTCATGTACACCTCAGGGTCCAGCGGCGAGCCCAAGGGCGTCGACGTACCGCATCGGGCCATAGCCCACCTGCTGCAGGCCATGGCGGAGCGGCCTGGACTGGACGCCCGCGACGCGGTGCTGGCGCTGACGAGGCCGACGTTCGACATCTCCCTGGCCGAGCTGCTGCTCCCGCTCACCGTCGGCGCCCGCGTTGTGGTCGCGCCGCCCGCCCTGCGACATGAGCCGGAGGCCGTCGGGGAACTCGTACGTGAGCACGGGGTGAGCACCGTGCAGGCGACACCGACAGGCTGGCGGCAACTCCTGCTCGCCGACGTCGAGGCCTGGCGGCTCCGGCGCGCCTGGTGCGGAGGCGAAGCCCTCGACGCGCGGCTGGCTGATCGGCTGGCTTCGGTCGCCGCGGAGGCGTGGAATCTCTACGGCCCCACCGAGACCACCGTATGGTCGCTGGCCAGGCGGCTGGAGCCGGGAATGGACGTCGTTCCCATCGGCTCGCCGCTCGGCGCGACCTCGCTCATGGTGCTGGACGGCTGGGACGAGCCGGCACCGCCGGGTGTTCCCGGCGAGCTGTGCATCGGGATGCCGGGCGTGGCGGAGGGGTATCGCGGCAGGCCGGACCTGACCGCGGACCGCTTCGTTCCCGACCCCCACGGCGCCCCGGGCACGGTGCTCTATCGCACAGGCGATCTGGTGCGCCGCCGGCCCGACGGAGACCTCCAGTTCCTCGGCAGGCTGGACCGGCAGGTGAAACTGAACGGCCATCGCATCGAGCCGGCGGAGATCGAGGCCGTGCTACGCCGGCACAGCCGGGTTCGCGACGCCGTCGTCATGCTGCGGGAAGACACACCCGGTGACCCGCGTCTGGTGGCCTACGTGACCAGACGCGACCCTGGGGAGCGCCGATGACCGGCCCTTCCCTGTACGACTGGTTCGCGCGGAGCGCGGCCCGTCACGCCGACCTGCCCGCCCTGGAGATCGGCGGTCGCTCCTGGACCTATGGCGAACTCGAGCGGGCCGCGAACCGGCTGGGGGCGGCGCTGCGCCGGCGGCACGGGAGCACGCCCAGGCGGATGGGACTGCTGACGGGGCGCACCTTCTCCTCCTACGCCGGCTACCTCGCCGGCCTGAGGCTCGGCGCGACCGTCGTCCCGTTGCACGCCGAAGGCCCTCCGGAGCGGAACCGGCTCGTGGCGGCCACCAGCGGACTCGACCTGGTCCTGGCGGACACAGCGGGAACCGGCCGGCTGGCAGAGGTGGCCGAAGCCGCGGGCGCGACAGCGGTGGCCCTGCCTGCGGCGCTCGACGGACTCGGACCGGAAACCGGCTTTCCTCCAGAGCCGGTCGGGCAGAACGACGTGGCCTACATCCTCTTCACGTCCGGCTCGACCGGACTGCCCAAGGGGGTGCCGGTGACTCACGCCAACGTGGACGCCTACCTCCGCTCGTGCTCGATGCGTTACCCCATGGGGCCCGGCGATCGGCTTTCCCACAACTTCGACCTGACTTTCGACCCGTCGGTGTTCGACCTTTTCCTCGGATGGGGCAAAGGAGCGACAGTGGTCGTGCCTGCCGGTGCGGAAGCGCTCAGGCCGTCGGTGTACGTCAACCGGCGGCGTATCACCCACTGGTTCTCCGTGCCATCGGCGATCTCGTTCGCCCTGCGTACGGGTGATTTGCGGCCCGGAAGCATGCCCGGCCTGCGCTGGACGCTCTTCGGCGGTGACCGGCTGACCATGCGTCAGGCGAAGGCGTGGTCGGAGGCGGCGCCGAACAGCGTGATCGAGAACACCTACGGGCCCACGGAAGTGACCGTGTTCTGCATGGTCTACCGGCTGCCGCCGGAGCCGCGTGACTGGCCGGAAACGTCCAACGGGACCCTACCCATCGGAGGTCCGCTGCCGAGCGTGCGGCACCTGATCATCGACGAGGCGGGCCGGCCGGCCGACGAGGGGGAGCTACTCCTTCGCGGGCCACAGCGGTTCCCCGGCTACCTGGCGTCCTCCGACGACATTGGGCGGTTCTGCCACGGTGACGGCTCCCAGCCGCGATCGGATCACTCGGGACACGAGCACTGGTACCGCACCGGAGACCGCGTCGGCGTCCAGGGCGGCGAGCTCGTCCATCTGGGACGCCTGGACCAGCAGATCAAGATCCGCGGATACCGGGTGGAGCCGGGCGAGGTCGAGGCGGTCCTGCGGCAGCACCCTGCCGTGGACGACGTGGTGGTCGTCCCCGCTCACGCGGCCGTCTCCGATCGCGGGCTGGTCGCCGTCTACACGGGCCGGCGGGACCTGGCGGCCGAACTCGCCGCGCTGGCACGTGACTCGCTGCCGGCCTACATGCTCCCGCAGCGGTTCGAGCACCGGCCGTCCCTTCCGCTGAATGACAACGGGAAAGTGCACAGGAAACTGCTGGCCGACGAGTTCGGGTGGGAATCTGACGCTCAAGAGGCGGGATAAATGAAAGGCAACATCGTTTCCCTGGAGCCGTGCGGCATCGGCGACTACGAGAGACTGGCGAAGTGGCTGACCGCCGAATCGAGCTGGTATGCCGCGGGCCGGCCGAAGGTCCACTCCGCGGAGGACATGAGAAACGAGGACCAGCACGGCGAAAACCATTTCATGATGGTGGTCGAGAACGTCGGCCGGCGTCGGGTGGGGACCGTGACCTGGAAGCAGAACCTGCAGTACGAAGGCAGCTACCACATCGGCACCGGAATCGGCGACAAAGAGCTTTTCAACCAGGGCTACGGTGCCGAGGCCATCGTGCTCCTGCTTTCCTACCTCTTCCACGGAAGAAATGCGCATCGCGTGGATTTCATTTTCGGCGTCTACAACAAGAATGTGCTTCCCATCATCACGCAGTGGGGGGTGACAGTCGAAGGAATACTGCGTGACTACTTCTATCTCGACGGCGAATATCACGACGCCGCCATGTGCTCGGTGCTGCGTGACGAGTTCTACCGGTTCGCCGACCTGGCCGGGTTCCAGAGCACGCTGGACGCCATCTCCGCGGAGGACAAGCAGGTGGCCCGCGAAATGATGCGGGTGCATCTGGAGAAACTTCCCGACGGATATCTCGCCGATCTGCTTGCCCGGCGCCGGCAGAGTGCGGAGCCCTGACGTGGGACCAACAAAATGAGACTGGCCCCGGAACGCCGAAAGATGGTGGTATGGAAGTGCTCGGCCGAGAGGGAAAGCGAGCAATGGATGCTGCGGAACGGTCGATGGTCGAAGCCGTCCGTGCCGTCTGGGCCGAGCGGACCGGAAATCCGGGACCCGATGTCGAAGATAATTTCTTCGAAATTGGCGGAACGTCGCGCCTGATCGCGAGTGTGCGCCTCGCCCTGGCCGCCCGACTGGAGCGCGAGGTCCCGCTCGTCGCCTTTTACCGGTATCAGAACGTTCGTGCTCTGGCTCGTTACCTGGCCCATGGGGACGCCGATTCGGACCAGCCCGGCGAAAAGGGCCGACCGGCGGTGGACGGCCGACGGCAACGGGAACTGCGCGTGGCGGCTCGCGCCGCCTTACGGAAGGTGGACTGATGGGCCTGAACCCCCGTGAGGACGATATTGCGGTCATCGGAATGGCTTGCCGCTTCCCCGGCGCGCCGGACATCCGCCGTTTCTGGGAGAACCTCATGAACGGCGTGAACTCGATCAGGGTTCTGACCGATGAGGAATTGTCCGCGAACGGGGTCTCCCAGAAGACGATCAACGACCCGGACTACGTCAAGGTCTGTCCGATGATCGATGAGATGGACGGCTTCGACGCGGCGTTCTTCGGATACACGGCGCGGGACGCCCAGCTCAGGGACCCGCAGGGGCGGCTGTTCCTGGAGATGTGCCACACCTCTTTGGAGGACGCGGGATACGACGTGCGCCGCTACGACGGCACCGTCGGCGTGTACGGCGGTGCCGGCGAGTACGACTACGGCCACCAGAACGTCCGCCGCAACCGCGCCGCCGTCAAGGCCGTCGGCGGGATGAGCGTCGCGACCGCCACCGAACCCGACTACCTGACCACGACCGTGTCCTATCGGCTCGGCCTGCAGGGCCCGAGTTTCACTGTGCAGACGGCCTGCTCGACGGCGCTCGTGGCCATCCACCTCGCCTGCCAGTCGCTCCGCGTGGGCGAGTGCGACATGGCGCTCGCAGGCGCCGTGGATGTCCGGCTGCCCTATGGCCAAGGGCACTGGCGGGTCGACGGCGGGATCGGGTCGGCCGATGGCCGCATCAGGGCGTTCGACGCCGCGGCCTCCGGCACGGTGTTCGGGAGCGGGGTCGGCGTCGTGACGCTCAAGCGCCTGGGCGAGGCCATGGCGGATGGTGATCACGTGTACGCGGTCGTGCGCGGCTCCGCGGTCAACAACGACGGAGCGGCCAGGGCCGGATACACCGCGCCCGGCGTCGAAGGGCAGATGAAGCTGGTCCTGGAGGCGCTCGCCGTCGCCGAGGTCGATCCCGGCTCCATCGGCTTCGTTGAGGCGCACGGTACGGGAACCCTGGTCGGTGACCCCATCGAAGTGACCGCGCTGACCAACGCCTTCCAGGCGGCCGGCGCCGCATCGGAGCAGTTCTGCGCGCTCGGCTCGGTCAAGCCCAACATCGGCCACCTCGGCGCGGCGGCCGGCGTGGCCGGTTTCATCAAGGTCTGCCTGATGATCGAGAACGGGCAGATCCCGCCGACACTCAACTTCGTCACGCCCAACCCCGCTATCGACTTCGAGAGGAGTCCCTTCTTCGTCAACACCTCCGGCAAGGATTGGGAAGGTGAACGACGGGCCGGCGTGAGCTCGTTCGGTATCGGCGGCACCAACGCGCACATGGTGCTGGAGCAGCCGCCGCCACGGACGGCGCCGGCCGCGTCCGAACAGCACGACACGGCAGCCCTCCGGCAACTGCCGGCGATCTCCGCAACGGCCGGCGCGGCCCCGCGGCATCTGCTGCCGATCTCCGCCAAGACCGTCACGGCCCTGGAAAACGCTGCCGGGCAGCTCGCCGAGCACCTGCGGACGGCCGAACCGCGTCTGGAAGACGCCGCCTGGACGCTGCAGAAGGGCCGTCGCCCGCTGCCCCACCGCCGGACGGTCGTGGCCGGATCCGTCGCCGAGGCGGCCGCGGCGCTGGACGGCCTGCGGAGCTCCCGGCCGGGGGTGAAGCCCGTGTCGCACACCGAGCCCGGAATCGCCTTTCTCTTCCCGGGACAAGGGGCGCAGTACCCGGGAATGGGACAGGGCCTCTACCGGTCTCAGAAGGTCTTCCGATGGGAGGTGGATCGGTGCGCGGAGGTCCTGACGCCGCTGCTGGGCGAGGACCTGCGGGAACTCCTGTACGGCGACCACGAAGCGGCCGGCGAGGTGCTGAGCCGGACGGAGTTCGCGCAGCCGGCCCTGTTCACGATCGAATACGCGATGGCTCAGCTGATGAGGTCATGGGGCCTGACCCCGGCCGCGATGCTCGGGCACAGCATCGGCGAGTACGCCGCCGCCTGCCTGGCCGGCGTCTTCACCCTTGAGGACGCTCTGTCCCTGGTGGCGGCGCGCGGCGCGTTCATGCAGAGCATGCCGCCCGGCGTGATGATGGCAGTGCCGCTTCCCGAAGGGCTGGTCTCCCCGATGCTGATGGGCGGAGCCGAGGTCGCCGCCGTCAACAGCCTCGATGTCACCGTGATCGCGGGCCCGCCGGGGGCCGTGGCGGCGCTGGAGAACCACCTCGTCCCGTGGGGCGTACGGTGCCAGCGGCTCATGACCTCGCACGCGTTCCACACGGGAATGATGGAGCCGATCATCGCGCCGTTCCGCGAAAGGGTGGCGTCCACGTCGCGGGAGGAGCCGAGGCTGCCGTTCCTGTCCAACGGCACGGGCACGTGGATCACCGCCGAACAGGCCACGGACCCCGGTTATTGGGCCGGTCACCTGCGCAACACCGTCCGCTTCGCCGCCTGCCTGGAGACCCTCGCCCACGATCCCGACCTGGCGCTCGTGGAGGTCGGGCCGGGAAGAACCCTGTCGGCCCTGGCCCGCAAGAGCGGCGGAAAGAACCGTACGACGATCGTGACCACCATGCGCCACCCGCTGGTGGAGGGAGACGACGAGGTGCTGGCGCTCGAAGCGCTCGGCACCCTGTGGTCCGCGGGTGTCGAGGTCGCATGGGAGTCCGTCGGCCACGAGAGGCCCGGCCGGCGGGTGTCCCTGCCGACCTACCCCTTCGAGCGGCAGCGCTTCTGGCTGGATCCCGACCCCGTGGACTCGAAAGCCGCGGCCGCGGCCGATGAGGACGAGGACGTCCTGCCCATCGACCGGGCCGTGTACCGGCCGGAGTGGGTGGAACGTCCGCTGACGCAGGTGACCTCGGTCGTCCCGCCGGGCTCCCGCTGGATGCTGCTGACGCCGGGCGACGGCCCGGTCGAGGCTCTCAGCGCCCTGCTGGAACAGGCCGGAGCGGAGGTCACCACGGTCGTCGCCGGCACCGAGTTCGGGCGGCCCGCCGCTGGCGGCTTCACGCTCCGGCCGGGAGAGCTCGCCGACTATGAGGCCATGTTCGAGGCGCTCGGGAAGGATGGTCTCCCGACGCACGTGGTGCACGGCTGGACTGCCACGGATCCTACGGAGGACTGCCTGGCCCCCCAGGTCGTGGACGAGGTCGGAGAGCGGGGTTTCTACTCCCTGCTGTTTCTCACGCAAGTACTCGCGGCCCAGGTTCCCGATCACTCCGTGCGAATTCTCGCCGTCAGCACCAACATGCAGGAAGTGTCGGGAGAGGACCGGATCGAGCCGGGAAAGGCGCTCCTGCTCGGCCCGAGCATCCTCGTCAGCCGCGAGCTCAAGGGTATCGCCTGCCGCAGTGTCGATCTTGCCGCGCCCACCAGACTCCCGGCGCGAGAGCTTGCCGTACGGCTGCTCCAGGAGGCACTGACCGAGACCGACGATCAGCAGGTGGCCTGGCGCGGCCTGAAGCGCTGGGCCTGGTCGTACTCGAAGGTGCCCATCGAGCTCTCCGCCGAGACGCCGGCCGCGTTGAAGGAGGGGGGAACCTATCTCGTCACCGGCGGGCTGGGCGGCATCGGCCTGACGACGGCCGAAGAGCTGATGAAGACGTGCAGGGCCAACCTCGTTCTCATCGGCAGGACACCGGTGCCCGATCGCGCCGAGTGGCCGGCCATCCTCGCCTCGGACAACGGCGGCAGCGCGGTGCGCGGGCGGATCGAACGGCTCCTGGCGCTCGAGTCGCTGGGCGGGGCGGTGATGGTCTCCTCATGCGACGTGTCCGACGAGAACGCCCTGCGCGCCGTCGTCGACGAGGCCATCGAGCGGTTCGGCCGCATCGACGGCGTCTTCCATTCCGCGGGCGTGGCGGGCGGCGGCATGCTGGTCGTGCGGACCCGTGAAGCCGCGAGCCAGGTGCTGGCGCCGAAGGTGGCCGGCACACTCGCCCTCCACCGGACGCTCGGCGACCGGGTCGACTTCATGGTGCTCTTCTCCTCGATCACCTCGGTGGTGGGTGACTTCGGGCAGGTCGACTACTGCGCCGCGAACAACTTCCTCGACGCGTTCGCCCGACAGCGGTCCGCGCTCGGCGAATCCGTGCTGTCGATCAGCTGGGCCGCGTGGCGCGACGTGGGCATGATGGTCGATCACAAGGGCATCACCCCGAACGTGTTCCGCGAGCTCCGGAGCGGCCAGTGGTCGGAGCCTGCGGCTCACCCGCTGCTCGGACGTCGTCTGCACGATCTCTCCGACGACATCGTCTTCTCCACGCTGCTCGGCCCTGACTCGCACTGGATCCTCACCGACCACCGCATCGACGGGGTTCCCATCGTGCCCGGCTCAGCTCTCATCGAGATGATCCGGGCGGCGGCCCTCGCCGACGCGGACGCGGGATTGGAGGCGGAGATCGACGACATCCTCTTCCTCAGTGCTGTGGCCGTCCCCGCCGAGCGGGAGTTGCGGGTGCAACTGCGCCCCGCCAGAGGCGGGTACGACGTCACCGTCTTCGTGGATTCCGCGGACGCCGCGGGCCCGGAGTGGCTGGAGTGCGCCAAAGCCCACGTTCGCCGGGTGCCGGTGGAGGCGGCCCCGGTGCACGATCTCGCAGCCGCCCGGGCCGGCTGCCGCGACCATACGTTCGTGCCCGAGCCGGGCTTCGTCTCCAAGAGCATCGTGGAGTTCGGCCCCCACTGGTACAGCGTGGTCTCCATTGACATCGGCGAACGGGCGCAGTTCGCCACGATTGATCTCCCGGACGAGTTCAAGGACGAATGCCGGCAATACGGCCTGCACCCCGGGCTGTTCGACGATGCCGTCTCCAACGCCCGTGTCATCAAGGGCCTGCGGCTGGGCTACAAGTACCTTCCGTTCGGTTACCGGCGGATCCGCGTCCGCGGCGCCCTGCCTCCACGCTTCTACGTGCACGTACGGGACCTGGACGACGGCGATGGCGAGTTCGTGCTGGCCGACGTCTCGATCATCGCCGAGGACGGCACGGAGATCGTCGACATCCAGCAGTACTCGCTCCGGCGGCTGGACCCCGAAGCCGTCAAGGCCGACATGCGCAAGGACGCCGACAGCCAGTTGAAGACGGCCTCGCGCGCCGAGGTGCGGCAGGGCGGCAACTGGATGATCAAGCCGGAGGACGGGATGACCTGCCTGCGCGCCTTGCTGCGGCACTGGTCCGCACCGCACCTGGTGGTTTGTCCCGAAGGGCTGGCGACCAACCTGCGGCGGGTTCGTTCCCTCACCGGCGAGCGGCTCGAGCAGAAGCTCGGCGAGGCCGAGCCGATCTTCGTCGGCGAACAGGCCGAGCGGGAGCTCGACACGCCGTACGTCGAGCCGGACACGCCTGTGCAGAAGCAGGTCGCGAGCTACTGGGCGGAGATGTTCGGAATCCGGCAGATCGGGATGGACGACGACTTCGCGGACCTCGGCGGCAACTCCCTGATGGCCGTGCAGCTCGCCTGGCGGATCCGCCAGCACTTCGACGTAGAGGTCACGGTTGCCAGGCTGTTCCAGCGTCCGACCGTTCGTACCCTCGCGGACCTGGTGGAACAGGAGCTAACGCGAACTCGCATCGGATAGAGAGCAGGTAGCGACGATGATGAACACCTTTGCCGCGCGAGCTTCGAGCCCGCTGCTGCTGGGCCCGGGTACGTACGGCATGCGTACCTTGATCGATCGGGTCAAGATGGCCGAGGAAGCCGGAGTGGATCAGCTCTGGCTGGGCCAGAACCCCGACCACCACGACACGACGGTAGTGGCTGCCGCGTGTCTGGCGGCCACGACCTCGATGAGCGTCGGCACCGCGGTGCTGCCCGTGCCGGGCCGGCATCCGGTGATGGTGGGGCAGGCCGCCACCGCGCTGACCGACCTGTCTGACAATCGTTTCCTGCTGGGTCTGGGGACGGGGCATCCCTTCATCAACGAGTTCGTGCTCGGCCTGCCATCGATGCCCGCGGTGGCGGCGATGCGCGAGTTCTTGACCATCCTGCGTGCCTACCTGCGCGACGGTCGCGTCGACTATGTGGGGGAGCACCACGCGGCCCACGCGTCGAACGTCACGGGCACGGGCCCGGAGGTACCGATCTACCTGGGCGCGATGCGTCCGAGGATGGTGCGCCTGGCCGCGGAGCACGCCGACGGACTCCTCCTGTGGCTGGCCCCTCCCCGCTACGTCGAGGAGCACGTGCTGCCGGTCATCGATGAGGTCTGTAAGGAGGCCGGGCGAGACCGCTCCTCCATCTCGATCCTGGTCGAAGTTCCCGTCTATCTCCCTGACGACCACCCGAACCTCTACGACGACCTCGAGGGCATGATCACGCGTTATGCGATGATGCCCGCCTACCGGCATGTCATGGAGCAGTCGGGTCACGGCGGCCGTCTCGAACGCGGCACCATCGACCGTGCGATGATCGACGATCTGGTGATCGTCGGCGGGCCGGACGAGATCGCGGGGAGACTGGACGACTACCGCGCCATCGGATGTGTTCCGGTACCCGTCGCCTCCGTCGGCTCAGGACTGTTGCAACTGGCGAGCGAGGAGGCCTTCGGCCGGTTCGTCAAGGCGGCATGCGTTGGCTGATACGGCCGGGCCGCCCGACCTGTGGACCGAGTTCACCCGCCCGGCGACGGCTGCCCGTGTCCGGCTGCTCTGCCTCCCGAGCGCCGGAGGCGGGGCGCTGGCCTACCGACAGTGGGTGGAGGCGCTCGGCGCGGATGGCATCGACGTGTGGCCGGTGCAGTTGCCCGGGAGGGAGAGCCGCTTCGACGAATCCCCGTACGACGACATGGCCCGGCTCGTTTCCGCCTTGCTGGCGGAGTTCGGGCCGGCACTCCGCGAAGGACCGTACGCGCTCTTCGGGCACAGCATGGGAGGCGCCATCGCCCTGGAGTTCGCCTACGCCGCGCGCCAGTGCAGGCTCCCCGGCCCGGTCCGGCTGTTCATCTCCGCGGGGAGACCTCCGAACCGGCCGGACCCGGAGGCACCCTGGTACGACCTACCGGCGCCGGAGTTCGTGGAAAGGCTCCGCAAGTATGACCGCGGCTCGGGCCTGCTCGACGATCCCGAGCTTCTCAAGATCTTCCTGCCCAAGCTCCGCGCGGACGTCGCCCTGCTGCAGCAATATGACCGCCGGCCAGGAGAGCCCCTGGATTGCCCCCTCACCGTCATGGGCGGGTGGGACGACGCGGCCGTGCCCCCGAACCTGTTCCAGGGATGGGCCGACTACACGCGCGCGGGCTTCGAGATCCGACTGGTCGGCGGTGCGCACTTCTACCTCGAATCCGCCCGGGAATTCGTCCTGGACCTGATCCGGCGGCGGCTGGAGAACTCCTCATGATCGATCTGCGGACCTTTGCCATGGTGACGGGCAAGGAACTGCGGCTCATGCGCCGCTATCCGTTGAGCCTGGCGAATTCGCTGGTCCTCACGCCCCTGTACCAGTTGGTGCTGCCCGCGTTGCTGCTCGGCGCCGCCTTCCTCGTACAAGGGCAGGCGCTCGGGATGAGCGCGCTCACCGGGACCACTGACTTCGCCGGATGGCTGGCCATCGGCATGGTGGGGGCGATCGTCACCAGCACCGCTCTGGCAGGCCCGGCACGCGCGATGATGGGGGAGCGCGATTCCGGCACACTTGAACAGACGTGGGCGATGCCCCTGAGCCGGAGTTCGATGGTACTCGGCGTCATGAGCGGCATGATCGTGCTCAGCCTCGTCAGCGCCGCGCTCATGGTCGGCACCGTCGCGTTGCTCTTCGGCGCCCGCTACCGGCCCGGCGCGTTCCTGTCCCTTCCCGTCCTCGCCGTGCTCGTCATCGGTTTGGTCGGGATGGGCTACATGAGCGCCTCGCTCGCCCTGCTCTGGCGACAGGCCTCGGGGATCACCGACAACCTCGGCTATGTCGTCACCATTCTGTCCGGTGTCACCTTTCCCGTCGTCGCGCTCTCCGCGGCGTTGCAACCGGTGTCCTGGCTCATCCCCACCACATGGGCCATCGATCTGGCTCGTCATTTCTCCCTCGGCGCGGACACGCTCCTGCCGGTTCCGTTCGAGGCCGCCGCGCTTGTCCTGACCTCTGCGGTGTATGCGCTGATCGGCAGGCTGATGTTCGCGAAAACAGAAAAGAAGCTGCGCGCGGACGGGCGGCTGGCACAGCATTGACCGGCCCTCTCTTTTATATGTCCCTCCTATTGGGTCGCCGATTTGGAGCTGATCCGCAACCGATGTCCTTGCTAGGGTCAAGTTCATGTCGATAACACGGGAAGCGGCAATGGCTGAGAGTTTCGGTCAACCACTTGGTGGCCTCCGTCAGGTCTTTCCTGAAGGCGACGTGTTCGCAGTGTGCGATGACCGCGAATTGGCTGAATTCGCCAGCGGGCGCGGCCTGAGAACGCTCCTCCTCGACGAGGTGGAAACTCTGCCGGACGGTGCCGGCGTCGCGCTCTTCCTGCGGAACAGCCTGGTGAGCCGCGAGATCAGGAAGATGTTCCGCAGGTTCCGAGTGCTGCTGATCCCCATCGCCAGCTTCGACTCCGCGCTCGACGCGGCCCAATACACCTTTGAGCTCACCAGGCACACCGACTATGAAAAGGCGTGCGACTGGAATCGCTATTGGGCGGACAACCTCACCCGGCAACCCGGTCCTCTCGTCTTCACCGGCTCCGGCACCGAGCTGGTCTGCTCGTTCGCCGACGATCTGAGCGCTGACGCCTGGCTGACCCCGGAGATCGATGTCGGGAAATGGATCAGCGTGGCGAGCTACTGCGAATTCTCCATCACCGCCCCTTCGTCGCGGGACTGGCGCGGGGCGTTCGACATCAACGGCACGGCTCTGGCCTCCGGGCTCCTGGTGGCGCACGACCCCCGCGCGGGACGGGACGGAATGGCGCGCATCGAGCAGGCCCGCGAGCTACGGGCCGAGATGGTCGCCAAGGGGCCCATCACGATGCGGCTCCGGAATGGTGTCCTCACCTCGGTCATGGCGAGCGGCGAAGAATACAGCGATGCCGTAAGGGAGGTGACCAATCCCGATTACGAGCTGCACACCCTGGAACTGGGCATCGGCACCAACATGAGCCTGCTTCCACGGGTGGACTGGACGTACAACTCGCAGCTCAACGAAGGCGCCGGACCGGTTCATCTCGGATTCGGCGAAGGAATCACCGGTGCTCACATGGATTTCGTGGTCGCCCGCTGTGAGCACCGATTCGACGCATCCGCGTAGCGGCGGATCATGCCAAAGGAGATGGAGAATCAAATGCGCAACATCACCATCAACGACCAGTCCTGGATGATCGACGAGGACGAACGCCTGGTCACCGGAAAGGAGCGACTGGAGTCTGGCGACTCGGTTGAGGCCGCCTCGCTCAGCTACGGCTACGCGCGGATCTAGCCGAGGCATGGCAGTTGGGTGGGCGGATTCGATCGCCGGGCCGGCCACCCACTGTTCACAAGTTTTTCCGTGACCTATTTTTTCTGGAAGCTGTCGCAACGGAGAAAAGATGAACAGCACGCGTTATATGGTGATCTCGGCGGACTGCCACGGTGGCGCCGACCTTTTGGCTTATCGCGACTACCTGGACCCCGTCTACCGTGCGGATTTCGACTCCTGGGCCGCAGACTACGAGATTCCGTACGAGGACCTCAAAGGTGAGGAGGGCATTCGCAACTGGGATTCCGACCAGCGTCTGCGGGAGCTCGAGGCCGACGGCATCGTGGCCGAGGTCCTTTTCCCCAACACGATTCCGCCCTTCTTCTCCAGCTCGTCGCTGGGCAGCCAGCGGGAGGCCGAATCCCCGGAGGAGCTGCGCCGTCGCTGGGCGGGGCTGCAGGCGCACAACCGCTGGCTGGCCGAGTTCTGCGCGGCCGCGAAAGGCCGGAGGACGGGCGTTTTCCAGGTGATGCTGCACGACATCGACGCGGCCGTCGAAGAGGTTCACCGTGCCGCCGCGGCCGGGTTGCGCGGTGGCCTGCTGCTGCCGGGAACACCACCCGGCTCCGGGCTGCCGCCGCTGTATTACCACTACTACGACCCGCTGTGGCGGGCCTGCGCGGAGCTGGGCATCCCGATCAATGTGCACAGCGGAAGCGCAGGGCCGCGACCGGGAGACCGGCCGGAGGATCACGTCCTGTTCATGCTGGAACTACGTTGGTGGGATCAGCGCACCCTACGTCACTTGATCTTGGGTGGTGTGCTCGAACGGCACCCTGACCTCATGGTGATCTTCACCGAGGAAGGGTTGGGCTGGATCCCAGGCCAGCTCAGTGCCATGGACCAGTTCGTCGATTCCATGCGGCACGCCGGCGACGAGCTCAGCCACGGAGCGCAGGTCGCACAGAAGCTCTCGCTACGGCCCAGCGAATACTGGCGAAGGCAGTGCTACGCCGGCGCGAGCTTCATGCATCCATCTGAGAGCGCCATTCGTGATGCCATTGGTGTCGGCCAGATCATGTGGGGCAGCGATTACCCGCACACCGAGAGCAGCTACCCCTTCTCCGAAGCTGCGATCAGGTTCGCCTACGCCGGCATTCCCGAGCCGGAGGTCGAGTTGATGCTCGGCGGGAACGCGAGCCGGGTGTTCGGATTCGACCTTGACCAACTCGGCCGGCTCGCGCAGGACATCGGCCCGGAACGCGTGGAGGTGGGCCGCGGGGTCGATCCCGCCACGTTGCCGGTCGAAGTCGCCAAGTGCCCGGCCTTCGCCGGAATCGCCCCTGGATCCAGCAAGACGCGGTGGGTGGACAACCGCAAGGCATGACCGGGCAGGTGAGCGGTCACGAGGTTGCGGTCGGGTACGAGCACCGCGGACCACAGCATTGAGCGGGGAACGTCATCGCTCGCGGCTACTCGCGGATGGGGCTGATCCCCAACCGGACGGCCGCGCGCGTGAGTTCGGCCTTGTTGTGAATGCCTAGTTTCTGTCTGATGTGCTGGACATAGGTGTCCACAGTGGTTTTCGACAACCCCAACCTGGAGCTGATCTGCTTGTGCGTCCAGCCGTCGGCGACGAGTCCGAGCACCTGAAGTTCCCGCTCGGTCAGGTCGGCAAGAAGGGCGAAGGAAGAGGTTTGGGAGGCTCCGGGACGAGCGCTGTCGTCCTGGAACAGGCTCGTCGCGGAGCCGGAGAGAAAGAAACGGTCTCGGCTCAGCAGGCTCAAGGCCGCGTACAGGTTCTGCGGCTCGACGTCGATGTCCAGATAGCCATGGACGCCGGCGGAGATCAGCGAGAGGAGTTGTTCGTAGTCCACTCTCCGGGAGATCGTCAGGACGAGGACCGACCGTGACCAGACGCGCAGCCGGTCGAGCAACTCGGTCTCGATTTCCTTGGGCAGGCCCACGAGGAGGATCTCGGCCGCCGGTGGCCGGATGGTCAGGTGCCGGTCGACTTCACCGACGGAGTCGGCGGAGACGATGTCAAAGGAATTGCCCGCGGATTCCAGGACGCTCAGCGCGCCGCGCATCACCACGGAGCCGTCGTGCAGGAAGACGATGTTGCGGCGGTCCCGCGCCGGCCCCGAATCGGCTGCCCGCGACATCACATGGTGGCCGTTGCCGACGAATTCAGAGGAGCGCGGGCTCCCATCACGACGCTCCCTGCCCGCCAGGAGCGAGCGCGTCGGAGCATCAGGGTCGTTCATCATTGCTTGCTCCTCGGTTCCGCACTGTCGATACCTTGTGTGGCTCGTGGGTTCGCTTCGAGGGTGAGCATGTAAGAGGAGGGTGGTGTCGCCTTCGGGGGATTTGTTCGGCGCTCTGGCGATGTCGCTGTATCGCGATGCCGGAGTTCTCTGTCGATCGGGTCCGACCGCGGGTTACCGCGCATCGGGCGATACGGGTTTCCTTGTCTCGCAAGCCGACCGGCCCCAACAGCCGCACGCTCATGGTGTTCGCTCTCTGGCACCGCGATGTGAGCCGGCAAGAGGCAGTTTCTGACCTACGCGCCTACGGAGCGCATACGGGCGCCATCTTCACAGCCCTGCGAGTATGCCGCGTTGCGGGGGCGCCGAGATCTCGTCCAGTACGGCTTGCGCCCGCCGCCGGGCGGAACGGGCCCCGTGCTCGTTCCCCATCTGTTCGCGCGCCCGTCCCAGGACGATCAGCGTGCGGGCGTGACCGAGCCGCTGCCCGGTGTCGGTGAAGGCGCGCAGGGCCCGCTCGCAATGTCGCACGCATCGATCGAACTCCTGATCGCCGAGGTCGGCCACCGCCAGCGCGAGCCATGCCCTGCCCACGCTCAGAACGCACCCCTGCGCGGCCAGGCGTAGCGCCGACTCGGCGTGGGCGCGGGCCTCCTGGTAGCGGCTCTCTCTCGCGGCGAGCTCCGACAGCGCGAGCGCCGCCTCCACGCGGCCTTGGAGGTGGTCGAGATTTTCCGCCTTGCTCTGGGCTGCCAGCAGCCGGTCGTCGCCCGGCCGCCCAAGGCCGATCTCCGCGCGCGCCAATCCGACGAGTGCGAGGACCTCATGGCCGCGGTCCTTGATCTGTCTGGCGAGGTCGAGCATCTCCGTCCGGGCCAGGAACGCCTTCTCGTGCCGCTCCGCGTCGGCGTGCACGGCGGCGATGGCGTCCAGTGCGACCATCTGGCCGTAGAGCATCCCCGCCGCCCTGCTGGTGCTCTGCGCACGCCGCAGGATGCCCAGCGCGTCGTCGAGCCGACCCTGCTCCTGCCGGACCAGGCCGAGTCCGGCGAGCGTCAGGACCTCCAGCTCCAAGGGACCGCTCTCCTCGGCCGTGGCCAGAGCGCTCTCCAAGCAGTCCTCCGCCTCGGTCAGCCGGCCCAGGTTGCGCAGCAACCAGGCGAGGTTGTTGTTGCTGGAGGCCTCGCGGCCGCGATCGCCGATCGTCTGGTAGATCCGAAGCGCCCGGCGGGTCTTGTCCGCGGCGAGCCTGAACGAGCCGACGTATGCGAGCGACGTGCCCGCGGCTCGCAGCGCGTCCGCTTCGCCGCTACGCCATCCGGCCGTGTGGTAGGACACCGTCGCCCTCTCCAGTTCCTCGATGGAGAGCCGGTAGTCGCCGGTGCAGACATGCGCCAGCCCGAGTGACAGATGCATCGCGGCCTGCCCGAGAACGTCACCGTCTCGCTGCGCCGCCGCAAGGCCGAGATCGGCCAGCCGCAGCCAGGTGCGCAGCCAGCGCCGCCGGTAGAGCACGGTGCGCATGGCGTGCGCCAGCTGCCAGGCCGCCCGGTTCAGCCCCTGCCGCGCGGCGTGTTCGATCGCCACCACGACGTTCTGCCACTCGGCTGTCAGCCATGCGTCCGCCTCCTCGGGGCACGTGACGATCTGCGCACTCACGGTCGATGGATCGTCGAGCAGGTCGACCGGGCGGGAATAGGCCACGGCCGCCACGGCGGCGACGCCGTACAGGTAGAACTCCAGCAGGCGCTCGGTGGCCGCGCCGCGCGCCGCCGGGTCGTCTTCGGCGGCGCCGGCCTCGCGGGCGAACTCCACGAGCAGGTCGTGGCAGGTGAAGCGACGCACGCCGGTCTCGGTGGTCAGATGGACCCGGGCGAGCGCGTCCAGCAGGCTCTCCGCCTCGGTGACGCTGACCCCGGCGAGTGCCGCGGCCGCGTCCGTGCTGATGCCGTCACCCGGAACCAGGTGCATCAGGCGGAACATCCTGCGGGCCGACGGGGGAAGCGCCTGGTACGACACATCGAAGCCGTGCCGAACGGCCGTGCCGCCATCGCCGTCGATCCGCAGCTCCGCCAGCCGTCCCTGCTTGGTCAGCTGCGTCAGATAGCGGTCGACCGTGAGGTGCGGATGGTCGGCCAGCCGGGCGCCCGCGATCCGGAGCGCCAGCGGCAAGTTCGCACACTGGCGGACGAGCTCGGCTGCCGCGTCAAGCTCGCCCTCGATCCTGTCGCGGCCGACGGTGGCCGCGAGGAGTTCGAGCGAGGATTCGAACGTCAGGCCGTCGAGGGCGATGCGTTGCGCTCCGTTCAGCGCTACCAGGCCGCTGAGCCGGTCGCGGCTGGTGACGAGTGTCAGGCATTGCGGCTCGCCCGGCAGGAGCGGCCGCACCTGCGCCGCGTCGGCGGCGTTGTCCAGGACGACGAGCATCCGGCGACCGGCGAGCGACGAGCGGTAGAGCGCAAGCTGTCGCTGCGGATCCGCCTTTACGTCCTGGGGCGGGTGCCCAAGGGTGATGAGTAGCCGGGTGAGCGGATCGTCGGCGGCGGAGTCCCGCTCGAATCCGCGCAGGTCGAGAAAGAGCTGGCCATCAGGGAACAGGCTCGCGTGGTCGTGCGCCCAGCGCAGAGCCAGGCTGGTCTTGCCGATGGCCGCCTGGCCCACGATTGCCACCGTCGCGCCTGGGTCCTGGGCCAGTGCGGTGAGCCGGTCCAGCTCAGCCTGCCTGCCGAACAGCCGGCCGGTGGCGGGCGGCAACTGGCGGGGTGTCGAAGGAACTTCCGTCTGCTCCGCGCGCAGCAGCCTGCTGTGCTGCTCGCGAAGCTGGGGCGCGGGTTCCACGCCGAGCTCCGTGCGAAGATGGTCGCGTAACCGGTGGTAGAGGTTCAGAGCCTCCGCCGTCCTGCCGCTTTCGGCCAGGGCGCGCATGAGCTGCCCGTACGGCCGCTCTCTCAGGGGATGATCCACGACCACCGGTTGCAGGTCGGTGACGACCTCGGCGGCGCGTCCCTGGACCAGCATCACCTCGGCTCTCTCCTCCAGAGCGGTGACGCGCAGCTCCCAGAGCCGGGCCACCTCCGCGTGGGCGAAAGAGTGGTCGGTTCCGGCCAATGGAGGGCCGCCCCATAGGGCAAGTGCGTTGTCGTAGTGGGCGAGCGCCTGTGAGAGCCGGCTTTCCTCGGTTGCGAGCCGTGCCTGGCCAATGAGGTCGGCGAACAGGTCGGCGTCGAGTTCGCCGGGGCGGACGTTCAGGACGTAACCGGGCTCGCGTGTCACGATCAGCGTGTCTCCCGCGGGGCCACAGGCCGTGCGGAGCTTGGAGATCAGCATGCGGATCCTGGATCGGTAGGTGTCGGGGACCGTGTCTCCCCACAGGACGTCCGCCAGGTGATCCACCGACACCGTGGTGTTGGCGCTCAGCAGCAGCGCCAGCAGGACGGTCCGTTGCTGGGGCGGCGGAAGGATCTCCCTGCCGTGGATCGTGACCGAAACCGAGCCCAGGATCCGGAAGCCATGGCCAGTTTCCACCATAGCTGGGACAGTAAGGGATCACTTGTGCGTTGGATAGCTTCTCCGGCCCCTTGCTCCTCTCACATCACGGCGTCTGGGACTGTGCGGCGGTCCTGGCATCCGTTCCCGGATCCGTCCCCGAGCGGTCCGTCGAAGGGCCCCGCACGCCGGCCGTTTCGCCGCCCGTCTGAGGGAGCCGTTCGCGAGGATCGTGAGGCCGAGTTCGTACCCTTCCTCGACTTCGACATCGAGATCCGCCGGGTGATCTGCTCGGCCAACGCCCGGATTCGGCGGGTGGTCGAGGAGCGCGGCCACTTCCCGAACGAGCAGGCCGCGCCCAAGGACACCCCCAAATCCGGCAGGGGAAGGTGGCGCAGCCCGTTCGCCTGCGGGCGCGGTCAGGAGTCGAAGAGGTTGAGCAGAGCCGTGCCGCGTTTGGTGCGGTGGACGTAGATCTCTCTGCCCTCGCGCCGCCGAGTGATCAGTCCCGCCGATTCAAGGCGGCTGCAGTGGTAGGTGATCACGCTGGGGTGGCATTTGACGCGCCTGGCCAGCACACCCATCGACAAGGGGCGGTCGAGGCTGATCAGGACGGCCGCCCGCGCATCGCCGAGGAGGAGCTTGAGCTGTTCCTCGGTGCTCTTGGGCCTGGGCGTCGTCAGGTGCGGCGGGGAGTAGGCGATCCACACGGTGTCCGGACCGTCGAGGCGGGCGATGAGCGCGTTCGACCCGGCGAGCAGGGGCATCAGCACCAGATTCTTGGACTCGATGGAGAACTCGTCGCACCCGTAGTCGGGGACGCTGAACGCGCCTTCGCGGAAGGAGCAGTCAACGTGCAGGTTGTTGAGCACGACGTCGAGTGCTCCGCGGGCGCTGGCCACGGCGACCCGCTCGACCTCGCGATCGAATAGCTCCCGGGTCTGCTGCCACTCCTCATACATGGCGCTCCACGTCTGCTCAAGCAGGCCGGCGAAGCCGTGCAGCCAGCGGCGCGGGTGTTTCATCGCGGGCTGCCAGTGGGGTGGCGGCTGCCCGTCGGTCATGACGTCCAACTCCTCCTGTAACGCGTCGGGTGGCGCGTCGCGAACCATCTCGAGCTGCGTGGGAACGTCCAGATCTCGACGGAAGTCCCCAGGGAAGGCAGCATCGGGAAAGATGGTGTAGCCGGGTGACGCCAGCGAGTCCACCACCGTCTCGTCGGGCGTCATCACGGCGGAGCGCACGAGCCGCCGCCACCGCTCGGGGGCGCCCCTGTCCCTGCCCGCGAGCGCGTCGCTGATCAGGGCGAGCATGGACAGACCGGGGACCATGGTCACGTTCACGGGAACCCGGTCGAGCCGCCCGATGAACAGTCGCGTGCGCATGAGTGCGTCTTCCTTTCAAGCTTCAGCCAACAAGGATCAGCGATGTCCGGGCAGCGTGACGGTGGCAGGTCCAAGCTCTCTTCGCTGGTCGGCAGCGCATCGGCAACGCGCCGCCGGCCTGGAAGCCGGTTGTGGCCCGTCATCTGCGTCACCTGACCAGGCCGGCGTGCGGATGCTCGCGTACGGCGGGAGCCGTCACAGGGGATTCAGCCGCAGTGCACGTTGTTGAGGTTGCGGGTCACGTAGTCCGGTACGGTTCCGGCGACGTCGATGCACTGGCCGGGGGCGGAGACGTAGACCGGGCCGGCGTAGGTCGTGTATCGCCCGGCATCGGTGCTTTCGCCGCTGCCGTCGCCTCTCGATATGGTGACCCTCTTCCAGCTCGTGGTGTTGGCGTAGGGGCCGTAGCCGTAGGTCAGGGCGCAGTTCTTGCCGGTGCTGGAGCTGTAGTAGACCTCCAGCGTTCCTGTGCGGGTCCCGTCCCCTCTGGAGACTGAGTAGACGCCGATCCGGGAGTAACTGCTGCCGCAGGGTCCGGCCGCGCCGGCCGGGGCGGCGTCCACCACCAGCGTGGTGGTGGCGGCCACGGCCACGCCGGCCAGGAGAGTCGCCAGCTTGCGAGTGCTCATGAATATCCTTCCGATCCTGATGTCAACTGGCTCACGGCCGCTGTCCACGCGCCGGGGCTTGGCGATCAGCCTGGTGACGATGCCGTACAACCAGGGCCTGGCCATGGGGACGGCGGGATCGTCCCTGGAGTGGTGGATCAACTCCGCGTCGCCCTCTTCGGACAGGTTCGCCAGGGTCACATCGTTCCTTCCACGAGGTGGGTCACCTCCTTGTCGCCCGTAGCGGGCAGGACCGTTCGCGAGCGTGGGCAGGTCCTGCAGCGCGAGGTGGGCGTTGGTCCTGGTGGCCCCGGCCGCCCTGGCGATGCGCTCGCGTTCGAGATCGGTCTGGGGCCGCAGGATGACGAACCGGCCGGTTCGGGGCAGGCGGCGGCAAGGTCACCTGCACGGCGACCTCACCTTCCGCGCTCGTGGCGCACAAAACGCAGGCCACGAGGTGGCGTCATCGAAAGACTTTCGACGGCTACCCGGACAGCGGGCGGCGGGGCGCGGTGTCATGGGTGGGCGGGACCGCGAACGGTCCTGCCCGCTACGGGAGACAAGGAGGTGACCCCACCTCGTGGAAGGAACGATGTGACCCTGGTGAACCTGTCCGAAGAGGGCGACGCGGAGTTGATCCGCCGCTCCAGGGACGATCCCGAACAGTTCGCCACGCTGTTCGACCGGTACGCCCAGCAGATCCACCTCTACGTCGCGCGCCGGCTCGGCTCGCAGGCGGCCGACGACATCGTGGCGGAGACGTTCCTCGCCGCGTTCCGCCGCCGCGCGTCCTACGATCCCGCCGTCCCCATGGCCAGGCCCTGGTTGTACGGCATCGCCACCAAACTGATCGCCAAGCACCGGCGGAGCGAGGAACGGTACCTGCGCGCGCTGAGCCGTACGGGGGTGGACCCGCTGCCGGAGCCGATCGCCGACACCGTCACCGCGCGGGTCGCCGCCCAGAGTGAGGAACGCCGGCTGGCGGGGGCGCTGGCGGCGCTGTCACAAGGCGACCGTGACGTTCTGCTGCTCGTGGCCTGGGAGGACATGAGCCTGGAGGAGGCTGCCCAGACGCTGGGCGTACCCGCGGGGACGGCGCGATCTCGCCTGCACCGTGCGCGCAAGAAGATCAAGGCCGCGATCCCGATGATGGAGGGAAACCGATGAACGACCTGGACTCTGTGAAGCGGCTGCGCCGCTCCACGCCCACAATGACGCCGCAGGCGGAGCAGGCGGCCCGGGCCAGGCTGCTGGCCGCCATGCGGGAGCCCGCCCCGCGTCGCCTGCCCCGCCGTCGGCCGGCATGGCGGCCGGCGATCGCGGCGGCCCTGACCGTCGTGGTCGGCGGCACCTGGGTCGCGACGCGTGAACCCGTGATGACCCCGGTCGCTGACGTGCGCGAGCTGAGCGAGCGGGCGGCCGACGCCGCCGAACGGAGCCCGGACCCGGGCACGCGTACGGGCCAGTGGCTGTACATCAAGGAGCTCAAGGCCGCACACGACAAGTACAGCGGCTATGGCGTCAGTACGAGCAAGCGCGTCACCTGGGAGCAGTGGACGAGCGTCGACGGCAAGAAGGTGGCCTCCTTCGACGAGAAGGGCAGGCTGGACAATCAGTTCACCCACCCCGGCATCGGCGCCGCCCAACTGGCCAAGGAGCCCGTCACCCCGGAAACCGTGCTCGACCGGCTCAGGGCCGTGCTCGCGCCGCTGAACTCGGCGGGTGGCGATCCCCTTCCAGCCATGAACGAGCTGCTCTTCCAGTCCATATACCAGCTGATGGGCGAGCAGGCGCTGCCCCCGGAGGTACGGGCGGCGCTGTTCCGGGCTCTGCCCACGATCGAGGGCGTCACGGTCATCCAGGACGCGACCGACGCCGGCGGACGGCGCGGCATCGCCTTCAGCCACACCGGCGACTGGGCGCGTTACGATCTCATCCTCAGCTCCGAGGACTACCGTTTCCTGGGAACCTACGGTGAGAGCGTGATCGACAAGACGTTCACCTGGACTGGCGGCAAGGCGGACGTGCCCGCGGGCACCCCGGTCACCTGGACCGCCCAGCTCGAAACCGCCCTCGTCAACGAGCCTGGTCAGCGTCCCTGACGCCGACCAGCGAGATGACACGTCAATCCAGGGCCGCGTGGCCTGCCTGATGCGCTGGCCGATCAGCGCATAACGTCTGCCGCCCACACTGCGGAGCGTCCGTCCGCCCTGATCACCAGCTACTGCGACCCGCCCGACCTGGCGCACGAACCGTGCTCGTGGCAGGTAGCCCCCTACCGTCGGGCGCGCCGTGCACTGGGCCACTGTGATCACTCCCGTTAGTATCGCGGCTTCCGCAAGCACGCCGCCGCCGACCTGGGCGGCGCCGAGTTCGAAGACCCTGGGACCCGTTTCGTCATGGAGTCCGAACCCGGCTCGGGCATCACCCATGTCCGGCTCGGGTACGGCGCGACCGGCTCGGCGTTGCGGCGGCGGTGTTCCCGGTCCCGCCGGGGATCGTGGACGAAGCCGCGGGCGGTCAACGCGATGGCAGGCGGCGCATCATGACGCCGATGAACTGGTCGCCCCGCACGAAACCGATGTCCCGGGAATCCCAGCTGGTGTCCGGGTTGTCGCCCAGCACGACCAGGGCGCGAGAGGGCACGACGGTCTCGGGTACGTCGTGGAGCGCCGGGAAGACCTGTCTCGGCACAGGTTCGCCGGCCACCGCGACCGCCCGCTTGACGAGCAGGCGCCAGCCAGGATCCGATCTCTCCGGCACCTTGTCCTCGTCGCCGGGTTCGATGCCCGGCGGCAGGCCGTCCAGCGGGGGAGGATTCGGGATCTTGACGACCACGATCTGGCCGGCGCGGACTCGCCACAGCGACATTCCCAAGGTCAGCAAGCCGGCTGCCGGGAGGAGAAGATTGCCTGCCTTCATCGCACCTCCTGGTATCCCGAGGCCTGGAGCCGGAACAGGCGGGCGTAGTGTCCGTCTGCGGTGAGCAGCGCCTCATGCGGTCCCTGTTCGGCGATCCGCCCGTCATGGAGCACGGCGATGAGGTCGGCATCCCGTACGGCGCTGAGCCGGTGGGAGATCAGCAGGCTCGTGCGACCCGCCCGATACTGCCGGATGCTGGTGTGGACCTCGTGCTCGGCCTCCGGATCCAGGCCGGAGCCGGGCTCGTCGAGGATCATCAGGTCTCTGCCGTCGCGGACGAGGGCTCTGGCCAGCGCGAGGCGTTGCCACTGTCCGCCGGACAGCACCACTCCCGTCTCCGGATCGCCCTTGTCGGCCTCGGAGAAGAAGATGCGGGTGAGCAGCGTGTCGTAGCCTCGCGGCAGCCCCGAGAGCGTCTCGTGCACTCCCGCGCGGACGCCTGCCTCCTTGATCCGGGCCGGGTCGTCCAGGGCGGGCAGGTCGCCGAGGCCCACTTACGGCGCAGCGGTCGAGCTTAATTTCGTTGGAAATGATCAATAGGCACTGGTGTTCGTCATTTCGGTCAAGATGTATCGAGCCCAACGGGGGCCGAAAGATCTGCTGAATGCGACGGCTCGCAGGTTCAAGCCCACCGCCACCCCGAAGATGGTCATGCAGCCGGTCGCGCGCCCGTCCCTTATCCGTGCCCGTGGTCGACAACGGTGCGGTGGCGACGATGCCGGGACCCGATCTTGAGGAGAGGGCCTTTTGATCTGGGTGCGGCTCGTTCTCGGTGACTGGCGTGGAAGCTCCAGTACTCCTCCAGACCTGTCGGCGATCAGATGACGACACGCGCCCTCGATCACTCCGGTCGCGATCGGCCATCCCGCTTCGAGCGCCTGGTCATAGCGCAGATGCTCGGCGTTGTTGGTGAGATGGCGGATGCAGGCCTCGATGCGGGCGCGGCGATGACCTGGTCGGTGCGCCCGGCCGGCAGGGCCACGGCGTGGCCGGCGACCCAGTCCTCCGCCCGTCCCGCGAACCTGATCATGAGCACCGGCAAATAGCAGGTGTGACGATGATGGATCGATCGACCCCACCGGAGATCGAAATCGAGCAGAGCGACACCTCGCTGATCGACCGCTCACTCCGCGAACCCGAGATCTTCGCCCTCGTGTTCGACCGGCACGGAGGCCAGGTACACCGCTATC
Source organism: Nonomuraea sp. NPDC050643 (assembly GCF_040654715.1). Lineage (NCBI taxonomy): Bacteria > Bacillati > Actinomycetota > Actinomycetes > Streptosporangiales > Streptosporangiaceae > Nonomuraea > Nonomuraea sp. NPDC050643. The sequence goes on from NZ_JBFAIM010000044.1 coordinate 79,560, forward strand.
TGGCGCGGCGGGCAGGACCTGCCGACGCCGACGACCTGATGTCCGAAACCTTCCTGCAGGCGTTCAAACAACGCGATCGCTTCACCTCCAGCCGAAGTCCCACCGGCGCACTTCCGTGGCTGCTGGGCATCGCGACCAACGTGCTGCGCATGCACCAACGATCCGAGACCAGACGCTGGGCCGCCATGGCGCGTACCGGGACCGACCCGGCGGTACCGGAGCCGACCGATCAGGTGGCCGCCCGCGTCGACGCGGAAGTCACCTACCGGCTGATGGCCGGGGTGCTCGAAGAGCTGGCGGACGGTGATCGCGACGCCCTGTTGCTCTTCGCCTGGGCCGGGCTGACGTACGAGGAGATCTCCGCCGCCCTGGGCGTTCCCGTCGGAACCGTCCGGTCGCGCCTGCACCGAGCCCGGCTCCGGTTGCGCACCGCACTCTCTGCCACCAACGACGACAGGTATGACGACCATGGATGAGATCAAGCTGCTGAGCAGTATGGGAACGGATATGCCGCCAGTGTCGGAGCAGGCCCGTGCCCGCACAAGGTCCCTGTTGCTGGCCGCGGCAACCGACGAACGCGCAAGTGCGGCCGAAACGCCCTCGCGCTCCGCGCCGCCTCTGCCGCCCGCCCGCGCCGGCTGGTTCCGGTCCCAGGCCCGGCGAAGGTTGAAGCTCGGCCTCGTCGCCACCGCTCTGGTCCTCTCCGCGATGATCGTCCTCCCCTTGACGACCGGCGCCGAGAACCCCGCTCACGCGGCCTACCTGCTGACCAAGAACCCGGGCGGCACGATCACCATCACGATCAACCAGTTCACGGACGCTGAAAAGCTGGAGCAGGATCTTCGGCGGCTCGGAGTCGCCGCCGTCGTGGACTACGTGCCCGAGGGCAAGCGCTGCCGGGAACCGCGCGCCCGCTATCTGGGCGCCTCCGTCAATCGTGTGGTTCAAGGCAACGTGGGCGCGAGCTTCACGATTCATCCGGAAACGATCGAGGCCGGCCAGACTCTGGTGGCCACGGCGACGTTCAACGATCCCACCGATGCCGACTCGGGCTCGGCGATCGGCTTCGAACTGGCGGAAGGCCCGGTCGCGCCGTGCGTACAGCTCGACAGTGATCAAGCCATCGAATAGAGGTCGTAGGTGGTGAAGCAGCAGTCGGCGATGCGCTGGATGCTGGGCGGCATCGGCGGCCTGGCTGACGGCGCCAGGGGACAGGCGGGCATTCAGTAGCGGTACAGGGCCCTACCGGCTGCCGGTACGCAGTGGCCTGACCGGATCGCGCCTCTATGTGGCATGTTCGTGCGCCGCGTGTTCGACGTGCGCGGCACGGGCTGGGTGCTTCGCCGGCTGACCGCCAACGGGCAGCCCGCCGTCGCCGCGTACGCCCCCGAGCCCGGCGGCGGGCATCGCCTGCACACGCTGCAGGTCTTCACCGTCACCGCAGGGCAGGTCGCGCACAACGTCGTGTTCGAGGCTTTCGGCCTGTCCCAGCAGATCTTTTTCAACATGGTCGACGGGCCGCGATGAGTTCGCCCGATGCCGCCGGTACGTAGGGACACCCATCGTGAGCGTCATCGTCATGCAGTAACTGGTCGCCTCCCGCGCCCTGACCGACACCTCGGCATGGGCGAACTCGCAGCCGATCGACGGTGACCTCGTCGACGCCGTCAAGCGCGAACAGCGCGATGTGATCATCACCGGGAGCCTGAGCGTCGTCCATGCGCTGACGGCGAAGGACCTGATCGACGCATACCGGCTGCTGGCCTTCCCCACCGTCCTCGGCGCCCGCGAGCGGCTCTTCGGGGCTGGTGCACGGTGGCCGTCGTTACGACGACATGGGGGCATCGCAAACTTGTGAGCTGGGGCTTTGTCCGCGGTTGTGTGAGCCTGTCTGGGAGCCTACGAGGTGCCGTTGTCCCTCGCTCACCTGATGGTGCGGTGCGTGCTTGAGCTGATCATCGTGCTGGCCCGCTCCGAGATGTCCACCTTATGCCTGGCGCCGGAAACGCCCTTTGGACAAGATCGCTGATAACTGATCACGGAGAAAGGAACGGCTCATGCGGATCTCGAGGGTGCCGGGTTTCGTGCGCCGGTTGTTGACGGTGGTGGCGGTCCTCATCACCACCGCCGTCCTGCCTGCGGGTCCCGTGTCCGCGGCCTCCTCCGCGACCGCGACGTACAAGATCTGGCACTGGAACATGGCCGGGCATCAACAGCATCTGGGCTCGACGACGAACGGCATCATCCAGGCCATAGCCGGCTCGATCGGCTATCGCCGGCCGGACTTCGTGTCGATCAACGAGATCTGCCGCAACCAGTACGGCGCCGTGATCGATGCGCTGCAGAGCATGGGCTGGCCGCAGAGTCCCGCGAACTTCGCCCGCTACGAGCCGATGACGGCGGCGGGCGACCCCGGCTACTGCGCCGGGCACGGCATCGGCATTGCGATCTTCAGCCGCTTCGCGCTGGGCGACGCGCTACGGCAGGCCCTGCCCTACGACGGGTCGGGCAAGCAGCGCAAACTCCTCTGCGCACCCGTCGCGGCGCAGCCCACGACCAGGTTCTGCACCACCCACCTGACGACCGTCGCCGCCTACAAGGCCGCCCAGCTCGGCCATGTGCACAGCGCACTGGAGTCCTATCGCTCCCGGGGAGACGTCCCGATCATCGCGGGCGACTTCAACGTGCAGCCGGACTCGCCGCTGCTGAACACCTGGTACGACGCCTCGGTCGACACCGACGCCAATCACGGCAACGTCGGCGGTTACCACGAGCTCGACGATCGCGAGGCCGTGTGCCCCGGCTGGGGCGAGCAGACCACCGAGAGCAACAAGCTGGGAGCCTGCGGCCAGTCGGGAAAGGTCGATCTGATCTTCGTCCCCGCCGACCGCCTGACCGGTTACCACGCGGACGCCCATCCGATTGGGCACGTCTGCGGCGGCGACCGCGACAGGCCCTGCTCCGACCACCGCATCGTCGATGCCACTCTCTCGGTCACGACCGGGGAGTGACGCGACCGCACTGACCAACCCCAGGCCAGGGCCCCGGAGGCAAAGCCGGTGGAGTGACTCTTGATCATGTGAGGCCGAGGAGGGTCAGGGGCGGGCGATTTGTCGGCCGAGCCGGGATGCTCTCGTTCTGGCGTACCAGCGCATCGTGATTTGGGCGGCGACGTAGTCGTGCGTGGTGACGTTCTCCGGGAGGGATGAAAGGGTCAGGCGGTCGGCGCAAGGACGACGACCTTGCCGGACACGGCGCCGGCGGCGACTTCCGCGTGGAAGGCCGGGAGGTCCTTGAGCTGGATGCGGCGGCTGATGTCGATGTGAAGTTCTCCTCGGTCGATCGCCTCCACGAGGCCGGCGAGCTGCTTGGAGTCGCTCCGGACGAAGACGTTGAGCCCGCGCACCTGACGCGATTCGTCGCTCGGCGCCTGCATCCACACCGTGGTGTTGACCACGGCCCCGCCGGATCGCACGAGAGCGGCCAGGGCGGCGAGCTGCGAGGGCTCGATCGGTGCGAGGTTGAGCACGAGGTCGACCGGCTGGGTCACGGCGTCCACCACGTCGGTCGTGGTGTGGTCGAGGACCTCGCCGGCACCGGCGGCCCGGACCCGGTCCGCGCTGCGCGGGCTCGCCGTGGCGATGACGTGCGCGCCGACGTTCTTCGCCAGTTGCACCGCGTACGCACCGACAGCGCCTCCGGCACCGGTGATGAGCACGCGTTGCCCGGCGGTGAGCTCGCCGAGTTCGAACAGTGCCTGCCATGCGGTCAGGCCCACCAGTGGCAGGGCCGCCGCGTCAGCGAGCGGAACGTTCGAAGGCGCGGCAGCCAGGACCTCGGCGGGCGTGATGACGTACTCAGCGGCTGCGCCGTCGCCGATCATCGGGAGGAATCCGACGACCTCGTCACCGACCGCCACCGCGTCGACGCCGTCACCGAGCGCGTCGACCGTCCCGGCGACGTCGATGCCAGGCGTGTGCGGGAGCGTCACCGGGAACGGGCCCTGGAGACCACCGCTGCGGATACCGGCGTCGACCGGGTTGAACGACGTCGCCGCGACCCGGATGCGAACCTCACCAGCGCCGGGGACGGGCAGCGCCACGTCCTCGTAGCGCAGGACATCAGCATCGCCGTACTCGTGGAATCGCACTGCCTTCATGGCGGACTTCTTTCTTCGATGGAGTCAATGTGCTTCGGATTCGAAGCACCTACGTTGAATGAAGCTAGCACTGCTTCGAACTCGAAGCAAGTGCGACTGCGGCACGACCGCGCTGATCGAGGTGAGCAGCCTCCTGCGCCACACGGTGGGCGACGCCGGGTGGGCTGCTTGGCGGCTCCGGGGCGCAGGAGGAGGACGGCGGTAAGTATGGCGGCCAGGTAGAACACGCCCGCGCCGAGCATGCCGGCGGTGTAACCACTGGTGAGCGCCTCGCGCATGCCCGTGCCCGGCGGCTGGTTCGCGGTGGTGGTGACGGCGACGCCGGCCAGGACGGCCAGGCCGAGGGCACCACCGATCTGCTGGCTGGTGTTGACGAGTCCGGAGGCGATGCCTGAGTCCTGCGGTGCGATGCCCTGGACGCCGCCGAGGGTGGCGGCGACGAAGCCGAAGCCGAAGCCGATGCCGATGCCGATGCCGATGGCGAACGGCAGGTAGGCCAGTCCAGTGATCATGGGCGAGTACCGCTCGATCGTCTGCATGTAGATGGTGAGGAAGTAGAACGTGGCGAGCTGCCCCGCGCCCATGAGCAGCATGACCAGATTGGCGCCCAGTCCGCGGCGATCGGCCGGCACCCCTGCCGGCAGCATCGGGTTGCGCGCGCCGCGCTGGATGAGCACGAAGGCGGCCAGCAGCGCGACGGCGACCGCGCCGAAGGTCAGGGTGAGCGCGTCGCCGGCGCCGTGCGAGCCGGCCCGGTTGATCGCGTAGACCAGCGAGCCGAGGGCCAGGGTCACGGTGGCCGCGCCGGGCAGGTCGATGCCGCCGCGCTCGCGGGTGCCGGGCACGAGGGCGAAGGTTCCGGCCAGGACCAGCAGCGCGATGGGGATGTTGACGAACATGATCCAGCGCCAGCCCAGGTATTCGGTGAGGGCGCCGCCCAGCAGCAGCCCGACGACCGAGCCGAGACCGCCCATGGCGCCGTACACGCCGAGCGCCCTGTTGCGCTGCGGCCCCGCGGGGAAGGTGTCGGCGAGCAGGGACAGCGCGGCCGGCGCGACGATCGCGGCGCCGACCCCCTGAAGGACGCGGGCGGCGATCAGCACGGTCCCGTTGCCGGCCAGGCCGCCCAGCAGGGACGCGGCCAGGAACACGGCCAGCCCGGCGCGGAACGGCCGGCGTCGGCCGAACAGGTCGCCGGCGCGCCCGCCGGCCAGCAGCAGGCCACCGAAGGCCAGGGCGTAGGCGGTGAGGACCCAGTCCAGGTCGGTCTCGGCGATGCCGAGCCCGGTCCCGATGACGGGCAGGCCCACGGTCACGATGGTGCCGTCCATCACCATCAGCAGTTGCGCGGCGGCTATCACCGGCAGCGCGAGGCTGCTTCGCCCAGGACGGGTGGCGTTGATCGAGGTCATGCCGGCTCCTTCAGGAGGCGGTGGCGGCGCGGTGGACGGCGGCGGCGAGCCGGTCGTGCTCGGGGTAGGACCAGCCGAATCCGAAACGGCGCCGCGTGTATCCGAAGGTGATGCCGCTGACCGGGTCGGCGAAGGACTCAGAACCGGCCGAGCCGTCGTGGCCGAACGCGTTCGCGCTGAGGAACCCATATCGCAGGCCCTTGGCCTGGAACCCGAGCGCGTAGTCGCCCTGGTCGCCGCGGACCAGGTCGTGGCCGGTGGAGTGCGGCGTGGAGAACTCGCCGACGGTGTCCGGCTTGAGCAGCGGTGGGAGTCCGTCGATGCCCCAGACGGCCGCCGCGTACAGGCCGGCCAGGCCGCGCGCGCTGCCCACGCCGCCGGCCGACGCCTGGCCGTTCGCGCGGACGGCGCGGGTGTTGGCGAAGGCCACCTGGTCCAGCGGCGGCGTGCTGTTGAGGCCGTAGCCGACGCCGAGGATGCTGTGCGGGCCCGGCAGGTTCGACCAGAACGCGGCCTCCTGCTCCGGGGTGGCCGTCCACCAGTGGATCGGCCGGAACCGCTGCTCTTCGGCCGCGGGCAGCCCCAGATAGAGGTCCAGGTCGTACGGAGTCCGGATGCGCTCGTCGTAGACCTGCTGGAGCGACTGTCCGGTCACCCGCCGGATCACCTCGTTCACCATGGCGAACGTGACGAACCCGCCGTAGCCGTAGGCCGAACCCGGCTTCCAGTACGGCCGCTGCCCGGCCAGGCGGCGCGCGATCACCGCGTCGTCGGCCAGTTCGTCCGCCGGCAGGCCGCCGTCCACGCCGATGACCCCGGAGCGGTGGGTGAGCACGTCCCGCAGGGTGATCGTGTCCTTGCCGGCGGCGGCGAACTCCGGCCAGTGCCGGGCCACCGGCTCGTCGAGTTCGAGGACGCCTTCCTGCACCAGTAGCGCCGTCGCCAGCGTTGCGGCACCCTTGGTGGAGGAGTAGACGCCGGTCAGCGTGTCACCGCCGACCTCGTCGCCGGCCCACAGGTCCACCACCCGCCGGCCGCGTACATGAACGGCCAACTGCGAACCCGTCTGGCCGTCCTGCTCGGCCACCACCGCGGCGAACGCTTCGCGCACCTGCTCGAAGCCGTCTGCCACCGTTCCGTGGACGTCCGTCCTGATCATCGTCAGCAACCTTTCGTGGGTGTCGGTCGCCGGGATGACGGACGGCGACGGTGAAAGGTGACCGGGTGAGGTGGCGGGTCACCTTGGACCGGTTCGATTCGTCAGTGGTACGACATCGCCGACGAGAGGATCGCGACCGTGACACCCCACGACTTCCTGGCCGACCGGTTCGAGGGCCACCGCCCCCACCTGAAGGCGGTCGCCTACCGCATGCTCGGCTCGCTGGCCGAGGCCGAGGACGCGGTCCAGGAGGCGTGGCTGCGGCTGGCGCGGTCGGATTCCGGCGACATCGACAACCTGGGCGGCTGGCTGACCACCGCGGTCGGCCGGGTCTGCCTGGACATGCTCCGCAGCCGCAGGGCCCGGCGCGAGGAGCCGCTGGAGGACCGCCTGCCGGACCCGGTGATCAGCCGTGCGGACGTCACCGATCCGGAACAGGAGGTCCTGCTGGCCGAATCGGTCGGGCTGGCGCTGCTGATGGTGCTGGAGTCGCTGAGCCCGGCGGAACGGCTGGCGTTCGTGCTGCACGACATGTTCGGCCTGCCGTTCGAGCAGATCGCGCCCATCGTGGACCGCACCCCGGCGACGGCCAAGAAGCTCGCCAGCCGCGCCCGCCGGCGGGTCCGCGGCGCCGCCCCGACCCCCGACCCGGACCTGGCCGATCAGCGCCGGGTGGTGGATGCGTTCCTGACCGCCGCACGCGCCGGCGACTTCGACGCGCTGCTGTCCATCCTCGACCCCGGCGTGGTGCTTCGCGCTGACGGCGGGATGCTCGCCGGCGGCCTGAAGGTCATCCGCGGTGGCGCGGCCGTGGCCGGGCAACTCGCCATCTTCCAGCGCATGGCCACCGCCGCCACCACGCATCCTGCCCTGATCAACGGAGCCGCCGGCCTGGTCAACACCATCGACGGCCAGGCGATCTCCGTCATGAGCTTCACCATCGCCGACGGCAGGATCGCCACGATCGACATCCTGTCCGACCTCGACCGGCTGGCCCGCCTCGACCTCACCCGCGACATCATCACCGACCACTGACAGCGCGTCGCCCATCCATTGTGCGCCACTGTTGAGGACCGCCTCGACGTACTTTGCGGGATGCAGCCATACGACCTGCGCCGCAGCTCTTGAATTGTTTGTTCAGTGGATAGTCATCTTGCTGGACAACCCCTGGTGACGTACAAACGGATCCCCAGGTGTCGAACTTTGGGGCATCGAATCCGTCCACAACAGAAACACGGGGTAAACGGCATGAAGAAACTCAGATCAAGGGTGCCGAAGGTGCTTCTTGTGCCGCTTCTGCTCCTGGTCTCAATCGTCGGGCTCCAGTCTCCGGCATATGCGGGATGTCAGTCCGTCAGCTTCACGTTCATCGGCTACCAAAGCGGCAACTACAGCAAGTCGTGCAGCGGCCGCTACTACCCCGGAGTGGATATCATGGGGTTCCGCGCGACCGGCTGGAGCGGCTACTTCACCTACACCTGCGGTAGAGATGTCCCCATCCAGCACTGCTCCGCCGGCTACCATGAGTTCTGCGACTGGGACTCCGCCAACTTGCCGACATACCGCTGGTTCGATGGCGAGAGAATTGTGACCAGGCAGCTGCACTTCATCATCACGGAGCTCTACCTCAATGCGACACGGCCGTCGCGGTGCAACTGACAATAGGATCCATGTGATGCCGGCAGGCGATGCCTCCATTATCTCGGAGACGTGGCCTGCTGGATCACGGCGAGCAGGGCGCCCCACGCGATGAGGATCATGCGCTACTTGCAGATGGGCACGCAGACCCACTTGCCGTGCCAGAACCAGCACCGCTCGCACACACTGCGTTCGCCCTCCGCTCCGATCGAGACCCCCTCGATCCCCAAAGGCGCCAGCAGACTCGAGAGCCGCCCCTCGTCGCCCGCCTCGACAGCGGCGCTGAACCTGCCCTCGAAGTCCTTGTCGTACTTCAGCAGGACGGTCAGCTCATGGAACTCTCGAGCGTGACGCAGCAGGTCGTCGATCGTCGGGCGCTCATCGTTGGTCATGCCGCGAATCTCTCCTGGAGGAAACGCCCGAATCCTGCCCTCACGGAGATTTGCCCAAGACCAACGAACGTATGAGGCCACCATGGCCCTGGGGTGATCCCATCGGCGTGGTCCGACGATGAACCTTGTGCGGGGAGTCGCTGTCTCAGCAAGGTAGAACGCGCACGGGAGGCGTCATGGGCCGTACACCGCTGGTCGCCGGTGATCCGTTGCGCCTGGGGGAGTACGCCCTGGCCGGGCGGCTGGGCAGCGGTGGCCAGGGCGTGGTGTACGAGGCGTACGACCGGCAGGGCACCCGGGTCGCGGTGAAGGCGCTGCGCACGGCCGACGGGCTGGGACGGCCGCCGGCCAAGGAGGTGGCGGCCGCGCGGCGGGTGGCCTCGTTCTGCACGGCCAGGATCGTGGCCGTGGACCTGGAGGGCTCGCCGCCGTACATCGTGAGCGAGTTCATCGGGGGGCCGAGCCTGCGGGCGGCGGTCGAGCGGGCGGGGCCGTACCAGGGGGACGCGTTGCACCGGCTGGCCGCCGGGGTGGCCACGGCGCTGGTCGCGATTCACCGGGCCGGGGTCGTGCATCGCGATCTGAAACCGGACAACGTGCTGCTCGGTCAGGACGGCCCGAGGGTGATCGACTTCGGCATCGCCCGGGTGATCGAGGGCTCGGTCACCGACGGCGGGCTGATCGGCACTCCGGCGTACATGGCGCCGGAGGTGTTCTCCGGCGAGCGCGCCGAGCCGGCGGCGGACGTGTACGCCTGGGGAGCGGTGATGGTGTTCGCCGCGACGGGCAGGGCCGCGTTCCAGCGTGACCATCTGGCCGCGACCGTACACCAGATCCTGACCTCCGAAGCCGACCTGAGCATGCTGCCCGCGACGCTGCGCCCGCTGGTCGCCGCCGCGCTGAGCAAGGATCCCGCCCAGCGGCCGTCCGCCCCCGATCTGCTGCTGTCGCTGGTCGGCCGGGCCGGTGACACCGAGGTCGAGAGCATGCTGCGGCACGGTGGCCGGGCGGCGGCGTCGGTACGCCCGCCGGGCGCCCTCGCCGGCCAGGAGCCCGCGCTGGGGCAGGTGGCCGAGGAGGTCTACGGCGCCCTACCGGCCGCGGAACAGCGGATCGTCGCCCAGCTCCTGCTGCGGATGGCCGGGCCGGGCGAGGTGTTGCACACCGTCGACGAGGCCGAGCTGTCCGGCGAGGAGAGCCCGGCGGCACTGGAGACGGCGCTGACCCGGCTCGCCGCCGCCGGCCTGATCACCCGGGCGAGCGGCACGGCCGAGCTCGCCAACGCCGCCCTGCTGTACGCCTGGCCGCGGCTGCGGGACTGGCTGGAGGCGGACCGGCCGGGCCGGGCGCTGCACCAGCGGCTGCGGGTGGCCGCACGGGAGTGGGCCGGCGGCGGCCACCGGGACGCGGACCTGCTCGGCGGCACGGCGCTGGACACGGCCCTGCGGTGGGCCGCCACCGGCCGCCGGCAGCTCCAGCTCAACGCGGCCGAGCGGGCCTTCCTGGACGCGAGCGTGTCGCTGGCTGGCCGCCGGGCCCGGCGGCGGGCCATGACCACCATGGCGCTGGCGGTGCTGCTCGTCGTGGCGCTGGCGTTCGGCGTGCTGGCCGAGGTGCTACGCCGGGACGCCGACGAGCAGCGGCGGCTGGCCAGGTCGGGCGAGCTGACCGCGCTGTCCCGCCAGCTCGCGGCACAGAGCGAGGTGCTGCTGACCGCCGATCCGGTCACCGCGCACCGCCTCGCCGTCGCCGCGTACCGGATCGCCCCCACCGCCGAGGCCGGGCGCGGCCTGCTCGACGCCCTGCGCCACCCCGCCCGCCAGGTGCTCGACCACGGCGGCGATCTCAGCGCCGTGGCGTTCGGCCCGGACGGGCGTACGGTGGCCAGTGCGGGCTCCGGCGAGACCGTCCGGTTATGGGACGTGGCCACCCGCCGCCCGCTCGGCGCCCCGCTGACCGGCCACACCGAGTGGGTGCGCGCAGCGGCCTTCAGCCCGGACGGGAGCGTGCTGGCGACCGCCGGAGACGACCGGACGATCCGGTTGTGGAACGCGGCCACCCGGCGCCGCATCGGCGCGCCGCTGACCGGCCACACCTCCGGCGTCAGAAGGGTGGCGTTCAGCCCGGACGGCCGCACCCTGGCCAGCGCCGGTCACGACGGGACGGTCCGGCTGTGGAGCGTCGCCGGCCGCCGTCCGCTCGGCGCGCCGCTCACCGGTCATGGTGACTGGGTCGACGCGGTCGCGTTCAGCCCGGACGGGCGTACCCTGGCGAGCGCGGGTGGCGACGGGACGGTCCGGTTGTGGAGCGTCGCCGGCCGCCGTCCGCTCGGCGCGCCGCTCACCGGTCATGGTGACTGGGTCAGCGCGGTCGCGTTCAGCCCGGACGGGCGTACCCTGGCCGGCGCCGGCTTCGACGGGACGGTCCGGCTGTGGAACGTGGCCACCCGCCGCCCGCTCGGTGCTCCGCTGACCGGCCACACGGGCAACGTCACCGCGGTGGCCTTCGCCTCCGACGGGCGCACCCTGGCCAGCGCCGGTTACGACGGGACGGTCCGGCTGTGGGACGCCACCATCGGCCGCCCGCTCGGCGCCCCGCTGACCGGCCACGCCGACAGGATCGAGGGCCTGGCCTTCGCGCCCGACGGGCGCACGCTGGCCAGCGCCGGCTTCGACGGCACGATCCGGCTGTGGGACACGGTCACCCGCCGCCCTGCGGGTGGCCCGCTCGCCGGTCACACCAGGGAGGTCCAGGCTGTGGCGTTCAGCCCGGACGGTCGTACCGTGGCCGCCGCCGGCGGTGACACGGTGCGGCTGTGGGACGCGATCACCCGCCGCCCCTCCGGAGCTTCGCTGGCCGGCGGTGGCGGAGTGGAGAGCGTGGCGTTCGGCCCGGACGGCCGCACCCTGGTCACCGCCGAGCTCTTCGGCACGGTGCGGTTGTGGGACGCGAGCGCCCGCCGCCAGATCGGCGGCACCCTCTCCGGACCCGCCGACGTGGTGCTCTGGGGGACGGCGCTGAGCCCGGACGGGCGCACGCTGGCCGGCGCCGGGGGCGACGGCATGGTGCGGTTGTGGGACGTGGCCACCCGGCGCCCGCTCGGTGCTCCGCTGGCCGGTCACACCGACGCGGTCAAGGGCGTGGCGTTCAGCCCGGATGGACGCACGCTGGCCAGCGCGGGGGGCGACGGGATGGTGCGGTTGTGGGACGTGGCCACCCGGCGCCCGCTCGGTGCTCCGCTGGCCGGTCACACCGACGCGGTGGAGGTGGTGGCGTTCGGCCCGGACGGGCGCACGCTGGCCAGCGCCGGAGCCGATCAGTCGGTACGGTTCTGGGACGTGGCCACCCGGCACCCGGTCGGCTCCCCGCTGACCGGTCACACCGGCCAGGTCTTCGCGCTGGCCTTCAGCCGCTCCGGCGGCGCCCTGGCCAGCGCCGGAGCGGACGGAACGGTGCGGTTGTGGGATGTGGCCACCCGCCGTCCGCTGGGCGACCCGCTGACCGTCGGAACCGGGGTGATTCACGCGGTGGCCTTCAGCCCGGACGGGCGCGTAGCAGCCGCTGCGGGCAACGACCCTGCGGTGCGGTTGTGGGACGTGACCGCCCCCGCCGACCCGGCCGGAGACCTGTGCGAGATCGCCGGCCCGCTGAGCCGGGAGCAGTGGGCCCAGTACCTGCCCGAAGAGCCGTACCGGAAGGTGTGCCCCTGAGCCTTTCACCGCCGCCGCTCACCATCCTGACGGCGCTGCTCCGGCACATACGCTCACCGCTCCGAGAGCGCGGCTCGCCCGGTGATGGTGGTTCCCGGGGTGGATCATCTTCGCGGGAGACGGAGTGCGGCGACGGTGAGTAGCGCGATGGTGGCTGTCGCCAGGACGGCGTTGCTGGTCAGGTCGGTGGCGTTGCTGACGGGGGATGTCGTGATGGGTTCCCAGGGGAAGGCGTGCCAGGCGTAGGTCAGCAGCGCCCCGCCGGCGAGTGCCAGGCGATGGGCGTCCGACCAGCCTGTCCGGCGTGACCACCGGCTTGTCGCGACGGCGAGAGCGGTGAACAGGGCGAGATAGAGCACCGTGGCCGTCCATGGCGGGACGTCGAGGCCGGTCAGCCATGGCGACAGGCCGCGCGGGTCTGTGGCGTACAGGAGCATGAAGGCCGAACCCGCTGCCAGGGAGGCGGTTCCGACCAGCCACGGGTTCGGTGCGCGGCGTGCGGATGCGGTGGATGCCGAGGGGGCGGTGGCTTCGCGGCGGCCCAGGATCATGCCGACGGCGATGATGGCGACGACGGCCAGTCCCGCGCCGCCGTACTGCGCCGGAGAGGCGACGAAGTTGCCCCTGGTGACGGAGCTGGCGAGGACGGTAAGGAGGCCGAGCACGAACAGCGTGGCCGCTACCGCGAGGCCGGCCTTCCCCAGCCATGGCGTGGTGCGCCGCGAGCGGGCCAGCGTCTCCGCGATCGCGATGGGGACGCTGATGCTCCAGACGGTGTGCAGGGCGAGCACGAATAACGTCCAGGGCGGGCTGATGCCGAGGGCGGGCAGATAGCCGTAGTCGAGCTGGTGCCGATGTTCCCAGTTCGGGTTGAACAGGGTCATCGTGGCGAAGCTCTCCTCGATCACGCCGAAGGCGAGCGCGAACGTGATCATGGAGGGCCAGCCGTAGCCGGCTCGTCGTGCGAGTTCGCGGACGAGGAGGGCGCCGCCGCCGTACATGGTGGACACGGCCAGGTAGGCGGCAATCGCGGTGATCGGGATGTTGCCGAGCAGGAACTCGGCGACGAGCGGCGAGAGGAAGTAGAGCCCGAGAGCGGGCAGCACGCGGCGCAGGGCGCTGGGTTCGGCCATGCGGGCAGGTATAGCAGCATGGTCTGCAAAAATACAACAGTGTAAATTTACGCCAGTGTAAGATCGTCTCATGGAGAGCCACCGCGAGCGCAAGAAACGCCACACCAAGCAGCTCCTCGTCACGACGGCCTTCAGGCTGTTCGACGAGCAGGGCTACGAACAGACCACCATCGAGCAGATCGCCTCCGCGGCCGACGTGGCGAGGAAGACGTTCTTCAACTACTTCCCGAGCAAGGCGGACGTGGTGTTCGCCGGGATGGAGCAGTACGTAACGGTGGCCTCGCAACTGCTCGCCGCTCGTACGCGGCACGAAAGCGTCGCCGACCTGCTGCTCAGAATCTTCGACCGGGCCATCGCGAGTTATCTGGTCGAAGGCCCGATGGCAGATCAGCCCGAGCTGGCGGAGATCTACTTTCGGCTGGTCACCACCGTGCCCGCCCTCCAGACCAGGGCCATGAACATCCTGACCGACCTGCAACACGAGATCGCCCAGGCACTCCTCACCTCGTTCCCCGACCAGCTCGACCCGATCAGCGCCGCCGCAGCCGTCGGCAGCATGATGGGGGCCGTTCAGGCCGCCGGCCTTGCCGGCCACGAGCTGGGCCAGTCGGAGGAGGAACAGATCGCCTCGATGCGCCGAGCCGCCGAGATCGCCGTACGCGGTTTGCGATCATTCTGACCATGCCTTGCCGTGACCATCATCGTCGCCCAGGGGGTCGCAAGCAGCGAGCACGGGAGGAGCGCCGGTTCACACCGTCATCGACGGGTCTGGCCAGCGGACCATGCGGTATGGGGCCAGCCAGAACAGGTCGCCCATCGCCAGGACGAGCCGCTCCTCCAGCAGCGGCCTGACAGCCTCGGCGGACACGTGGTGATTCCCCTGATCGAGTTCGTGCAGAGCGGCCATCAGATCCGGTTCGGTCAGCGTGTACTTGACCAGCCGGCGATCCCGCCGGTCACGTATCTGCAGGAACCCCGGCCCCTGCCGCCAGCAGCAACGCCCGAGGTAGAACCCTTCCCACCAGGTTGCGATCTTCCTGGTGCCCTCAGGGTCGCCGCCGATTCGGCGCGGCGGGTGGAGGTGACTCAGCTCGTTCGTGTCGATGGACGGGGACGTGGCGCCGAGCTCCCAGATCACGCGCATACCGCGGGCGGTCGCCAACCGCACGATGTCCAGCCTCTGGCAATCCGTTGACGAGGGCGCGGCAAGGTCGACAGGCTCGTCGAGCTCCACGGTACGGACCCCGGAGCGATAGAGGTGCCCGGCAGGGAACGGGACGGCGTCCCGCACCCGGACCTTCAGCCGGTCGGCGCGGTCCGCTCGCTGCGGTGCGGACACGTCGGTTGTGCGCGCGTCCATCATGCGACGGCCTCCTCGGCGTGCCGGGTGATGCGGCAGAGCTGCTGGTTCTCGGCGGTGGTGGCGACATGAACATGGCGCCCTTCGTCGGTGAAGACCAAGCCGAGGCGTTGCCATTCCGTAAGGATCTTGCTGACCGTCGCGCCGGCGTCGCCCAGCGCGGTACGCAGCGCGGCCTCCGTGCGCGGCTGGTCGAGCATGCGGAAGAGCAGGACCTCTTCGGGTGCTCGGAGCTCGACCTGGTGCCAGTCGAACCCCGGCCTGGTGTTCGTGAGGAGAATGGCCTCGCCGACGTCCTGATGGGTCAAGGTGCTGGAGTGGTGCTGTTGGGCCCACACGACGAGAGCCTCTTCGAGGGCCTCGACCACCGTGCTTTCGATTCCCTTGTCAGGCGTGTCGAAGAGGTAGGCGATGTCATGGAGGTCCGACTCCGGGAGGTCATAGATCATCGTGTACTGGCGGTGTGGTCGCCGGGCCGCGAACCCGAGCTCAGGCCGGTCGAAATAGGGACTGAAACGCTCAAGGGCGATGCGTGACGCACCTCCTGGCGGTTGCAGGTGGTGCAGACGCGGAAGCTGGGCGATGACCGGGAGATAGTGATCCGCTGATTCACCTGGAAAACCGAACAGATAGTTCCAGGACACGGAGACACAGAGACTCTCGGCGTCCCGCAGCATACGAACGTTCTGCACCCCGCTGACGCCCTTGTCCATGAGGCGGAGCACCGTCGCGTTCAGGTTCTCGATTCCCGGCTGGATGGACACTATTCCCGCGTCGCGGAGCTGCTCCAGTTGGTGGAACTTCATGTTCGACTTGATCTCGTAATGGATGCGGAAGTCGTGACCTCGTTCCGCTATTTCGCGTACGGCGGTGTTCAGATACTTCATGTCCAGGATGTTGTCGACTACGAGGAAGTCCATGACCTTGTGCCGGCGTGCCAGGTCCTCCAACTCGCGGGTGAACACTTCGGGAGGCTTGCTGCGGAAGGTCATCATCGAGCCGTTGAGCCCGCAGAACGTGCAATGGTGCTTCTCTCCCCACCAGCACCCGCGGGCGGACTCGAGCACCAGCCGTGGCTCGAACCACGACGCTACGCTGGTGGTCTCGATCCGCGAGAAGTAGGCGTCATAGTCGGGAGCCGGAATCTCCGCCGGCGTCAGCAGGCGGTCTGACATGGGATTGGCGACCGACTCTCCGCCCTTTCGCCAGCAGAGCCCGGGGATGTCCGTGAGATCCGCGTCGGTCATGAGGCGGCGTACGAGCTCCGGGAAGCTCCGCTCGCCCTCGCCGCGCACGACGAAGTCCATCTGCTCGAACATGCGGTGAAACCCTGCGCCCTGGTCTCCGTCGCAGTTGGCGCCGCCCATGACGCAACGGACGTTCGGCAGGATCTCTTTCAGCCGACGTGCCAACGCCAGCGACGCCACATTCTGCTGAACCGTCGAGGTGAAACAGACCAGGTCGGGCTTGGTGGCCGAAATCGATGCGGCCTGGGCGTCGATGAATTCCGGAGCGCCGGCATGAAGGCGCATGCAGATGTCGTAGTCTCTGGGGGAGATCTTTCCGTTCATCTGCTCGGCGAAGCTCTCGACGTTCCATTCACGCGTGCCGTGCAGCGCCGAAGAGAACACCCAGTCGCCACAGCCCTTGAAATAGCTTCTCAGCGCAAAGAAATCGTAGTCGTCGCCGCTTGATCCGGGCAGCGTGCTCCGCATCCACTCGGCGCATGCGATGTTGACGTAGTGCGTCTCCACATCGACCTCGGGCAGGGTCTCGCGAAGCCGCGAGGTGAGAATTCCCAGCGCGAGGGATGGCGCGTCGATCGACGCCCAGGGCATGGAAACAAGGGTGACTCGCATCGCCTCTCCTCAATCAGGTCGCTGCGGCATAGAAAAACGGCCCCTCGCAGTCACATCTGCGGGGAGCCGTGTCCATGCCAGGGAAGGCTATTCGTGGGTCGCCGTTTCGTCGCTGTTGTTTCCCTTGGAATGCGCTGAGAGCCTCTTCACGTGGGGAAAGATCTGAAAAGCATCGGCGTCGGGGCTCTGTGGATCGTTGTCAACGATCTTCTTTTCCATGCTCATTCCCTCTTCTTGCCAATGGAGGCACGTAGTGCCTGCGCGCCCTTGGCCCAGGATGACCTTGATCCAGGATGACATTGCCCCGGGTTCAGGGCAACCCCCACCACAGGTGTCACACAGCGGCGTGAGACTCAAGAACTCGAATCACTTGCAGCGCAGAGGCCTCCGTCCAGGGGCGGGACGCTGGAGTCGCCGATCCTGATCGCCCGCCACCGGCGACGCCGGCGGACACCTGTCGGCCGACGAGGTTCTCGCCGAATACCTCTACCAGGGCGAGGCCGTGGCATATTCGTGCGCCATGGCGGGACTGCGACTGCCTGACGGGCGAGCCGTCGTTGGCCCGCCGGATCTGTGGTTGGGGCTGCTGGAACGAAGGCCGCGCCATTGTTCGACGAGAAGGCTGGCGTCTGAACATGCCAATAGTGCAGCGTCGCCTTTGACCGCTGTGTCAGGTCAACCGCGGGCGCTACTGCAGTTGGTCGCGGCGGCGGGTGAGGTAGGCGGTCTCGCCGGTGTTGCCGGCCAGCTCGATGGCCCGGTCGTAGGCTGCGCGTGACTGCTGGCTGTGGCCCAGCCGGCGCAGCAGGTCGGCGCGGGTGGCGTGGTAGGCGTGATAGCCGGCCAGCGCCTCGGCGAGGCGGTCGACGATGGCCAGTGCCACCTCCGGCCCGTCGAGTTCGGCCACGGCGACGGCCCGGTTGAGGGCGATGATCGGCGAGGTGTCGAGGCGGACGAGCTGGTCGTAGAGGGCGAGGATCTGCGACCAGTCGGTGTCGCGGATGTCGCGGGCGGAGGTGTGCACCGCGTTGATCGCGGCGAGGATCTGATAGCGGCCCGGAGCCACTCCGGCAGCGGCAGCGGCCAGGCGCTCGCGTACCAGGCGATGACCTTCGGCGATCAGTTCCGCGTCCCACGCGCCGCGGTCCTGCTCGTCGAGCGCGACCAGTTCGCCGCCGGCCGAGACCCGGGCGGGGCGGCGGGCCTCGATGAGCAGCATCAGCGCCAGCAGGCCGGCCGCTTCTCCGTCCTGCGGCAGGAGCGCGCGGATCAGGCGGGTGAGCCGGATCGCCTCGGTGGTCAGGTCGTGCCGTACGGGATCGGTGTCGGGGCCGCTGGCCAGGTAGCCCTCGTTGAAGACGAGGAACAGCACGGCCAGGACGCCGGAGACACGAGCCGGCAGATCGTCGGCGGACGGCATCCGATAGGGGATGCGAGCCGCCCTGATCTTGGCCTTCGCGCGGGTGATGCGCTGCTCCATGGTGGTCCCCTGCACCAGGAAGGCACGGGCGATCTCGGGCACGGTCAGACCGCCGACCATGCGCAGCGTCAACGCCACGCGCGCTTCCACCGCCAGCGCCGGGTGACAGCAGGTGAAGATCAGCCGGAGCCGGTCGTCGTCGATGGCGCCCAGCGGCTCGGGTGGGGTGTTGTCGTGCAGCATCTGAGCCTCCTTGTGCTTGTCGTCGCGTTTGTTCTCGCGCCGGAGCCGGTCGATGGCCTTGCGGTTGGCGGTGGTGGTCAGCCACGCGCCCGGGTTGGGCGGTACGCCATCGGCCCGCCACCGCTCGACGGCGGTCGTGAACGCCTCGGCCGCTGCCTCCTCGGCGATGCCGAGGTCACCGAAGCGCCTGGTCAGGGCGGCCACCACCCGCGCCCACTCGTCGTGGTGGGCCCGGGTGATCGCCTTCTCGACGTCGCTCACTGGAACGGCCGCACCTCGATCTTCCGATCGCAGGCCTTCGACGCCTCGGCGGCGAGCTTGAGCGCCACGTCCAGATCGGGGGCCTCCCACACCCAGACGCCGGCGAGGTACTCCTTCGACTCCACGAAAGGCCCGTCGCTGAACACCGCCTCCTCGCCCCGGTTGTCGACGACCGTGGCCGCGTCGGTGTCCGCGAGTCCGCCCGCGAAAACCCAGTAGCCCTCGGCGATCAGTCGTTCGTTGAACGCGCTGATGGCCGGCTGCCTGTCCGTGCTGCCCGGATTGCTCTTGTCATCGATCACAGAAACCAGGTATCGCATCTCAAGATCATCTCCTGTGTGGTTCGGTGTCCAGGGACTTCAGGCCGTCGCGTACCGGTCTGCGGGAACGGTCTCGCGCCCTGGCCGAGGATCATCGGGATCACGATCAGGACCATCTCGTTCTCCAGCAGCCACCGGGATCAGGATGCCACTGCCGTGCACCTGCGGCTCACCCCCGGGCTTTGGCCTTGAGCTCACTGATGGCCGCCGCGAGGTCACCGCGGAGAACGGTCGTGTCCTCCCAACGCGACGCGGTGAGCGTGGTCGAGGCGACGTACTTGTGCGCGCAGCCGGCTTCATGATCGCGGGTCCTTTGCCTCGGCGCCGCCCCCTTTGCGGGCGGTCTCACCCCTGCTACGAACACCACCGCCCCGATCCGACACCGTCTCCCGGACTTCTTCGAAGAATTTTCCGGTACGCCGGTCGTCAGCGCGGCGTGCCCGATGTCCGCGACGCAGACCGCGACGACCGCGCGATGCCGGCCCAGCCTGGTCTCCGATGGAGCGCGAGTACGGTAAAGGCGGCGAGAAGGTGGCCGAACTCGTCGGCGGCGTCGCCGAGAAGGGCTTCCGCTTGCCAAACGCGCCACCTCTCAAGCACTCAGGCGCTATCGGTCTCGCGCTCCGAGGCTGGCCTGATCGGCTGCGGTACGGCCGGCCGCCCAGCCCTCCCGGTCCCAGGACGTGCGGATCGCGTGCGAGACCAGGTTCGGGAACATGCGCTCGACCGCCTGCTCCACCTCCTGTTCGCGGGCCGCCAGCACCGGCACCAGGTCGGTGCCCCGGCCGGCGCTCTCCTGCGAGACCGCATCCGCCGTGGCCTCGGCGAGCCGCTCCCCGATCCTGGAGGCGAACGCCGACAGGAACGACTGGCGGAACGTCTTGTTCCTCGACCGGCCGGCGCCGTGCTTCTTGGTGCCCGAGTTCACCAGCGCGGTCTGCGCCTGCACCAGCAGCGAGGTGAACAGCACCTCCACCCAGGACAGGTCCGCCCCGAACCCCAGCACGGTGGCGAACCCCAGTTCCTTCGACCAGATCACCCGGCACCTGTTGGCCTCGGCGATGAGGTCGAGCAGCACGGCCTTGGGCTGCTCGTACGGCGCGTCGATGCCGACCCGGATGCCCGCCGGGGCCTCGCCTCCGCCCGGCTGCGCGGCCAGCATCGCCGCGTCGATGCTGTACTTCGTCATCAGGCTCTGCGCCGCCGACGTGAACGTCTCCGCCTCCGCCTCGTACGTCGTCGACTCCGCCTTGGCGAGCAGCGCCCGTACCCGCGTGAGCGTCTTCTCGCCGACCGCGTGCGGGCGTGCCCGGACCGTACGGCGGGCGGCCCCGGGCCGCGGGCTCAGCGACTCCAGCCGCGGCAGCCCGGTCAGCAACCCCAGCAGCTCCAGCACACCGGAGACGGTCACCAGCCGGCCGGCCCCGTCGCTCGCCTGCCGCGCCGCCAGGTAGCCGCCCTTCCACCACACCGCGGCCTCCAGGCCGGCGAGTTGGTCGCGCCAGCGCTCATCCACCGTGGCCGGCGCGTAGGCCCGCATCTCCCAGGCGATGAGGTCGGCCGCCGCCCGCCCGTGCCAGTCGGTCAGCCGCCTGGCCGCGATCCTGACCACGTCGGCGGGCTGCCAGCCGTGGCGCCACAACCCCGAGATCGCCTGGGTCACGACCTCCACCAGCACACGATCGGCGTCGTCGCGGTCGGCCAGGAAGGCGGCGGCGGAGTCGAAGGCCGCCTCATCCTCGCGGGCAAGGGCCTCCATCGCCGCGCCGATCAGCTCATTAGCCTTACTCACACGTGCCGTCCACCTCGAAGAAACTCCGCCAGAACCCTACCGCGACGCGGCCTCATCCCCTGCTCACCGGCGCGGTGGAAGGCGGCCAGGACGCGGTCCAGGAGTTCGCGGCGCAGGGTGCCGATGACGCGCTCGCGGACCGGGTTGCGGGCCCGCTGCGCCGTCCAGGCTCCGGTCGGGTACGCGGTCACTCCGGGTAGGTGTGGTTTCCGGGTGCCGTGCTCGATGAAGATCAGCCGGTTGCGCAGGGCTCAGCGAATCGCCGTCAGGTGACTCCGCTGAGCATATGTCCGCCATATGTCCGGGCTACGCCCTGGTCCGCAGAAGGCGTGATCTTCACAATCATGCCGTGAACCTCCAGCGAATCATCCGGTCATTACACATCACAACCCTCTCGTTATTGATGGTTGTCTCCTCGGTAGTGCTCTGGGCAGGGGCGATGCCGGCCCAGGCGGTGAAGGGCGGAAGCCCGGTGGCCGCCGGCACATTGGGCTTCGTGGCGAAGGTGAACGTGGGCGAGACTCACGGCTGCACCGGAGCCTTGGTCAGCCCGCAGTGGGTGCTCACCGCCGCCAGTTGTTTCGCCTCTCAGGGGCAGTCCGTCGGGAGTGGGCCGCCGAGGACCGCGACGACGGTGACGGTCGGCAGGACGGACCTGTCCGGATCGGGCGGGCGGGTGCTGCCCGTGGAGTGGATCCACCCGCACCGCGACCGGGATGTCGTGCTGGTCAAGCTGTCGTTGCGGGCTGTCGGCATCACGCCTGTGGCGGTCGGCTCCGCCGTTCCCGTCGCGGGAGACGCGCTGCAGGTCGCCGGCTATGGCCGGACCGCTGAGCAGTGGGCGCCCAACCGGCTGCATGCCGCGCCGGTGGTGGCCGGGGCCGTGGCCGCCGGCTCGTTCGGTTGGACCGGAGCGAGCGGCAGCGACGTGAGCGCCTGTCAGGGTGACGCGGGCGCGCCGGTGCTCCGCACGAGCGGGGGTCGCGCGGAGCTCGTCGGGCTCAGCTCCGGCGCGGGGAAGGGGGGCTGCCTCGGTGCGGCCGACAACGGGGCGCGCGGCGGCGACGCGGTACGGGTGGACGACCTGGCGAGCTGGTTCGGCACGGTCGCGGTCGAGCCCACCACGTCCTTCACCCGGTACGGATCCACTCTGAACGGTATCGGTGGTTATGACCTGGCTGACAACCGTGATCAGGTGGTGGCGTTCGACTACGAGCATTCGGGAAAGCTGGACCATCTGGTCCTCTACCGTCCGGGCTCGCAGATCGTCTTCATCGTCAAGCGGAACACGGACGGCACCTACGCTCCGGTCTATTCCTCGACCTCCGGTATCGGTGGCTATGACCTGAAAGATGCCCGGGACCGCATCATCGCCTTCGACTACACGGGCTCGGGTAAGCAGGATCATCTGCTGCTCTATCGTCCGGGCGGGCAGACGGCCTGGGTTCTCGAGCACGGGGCGGGAAACACGTTCAGAGCCGTGTTCCACAGCTCGACCGGCATCGGCGGCTATGACCTGAAGGCCGCGGAGGACCAGATCATCGCCTTCGACTACGAGCATTCGGGGAAGCTGGATGATCTGCTGTTGTATCGTCCGGGGACCGGGATGGCCCACATTCTCCAGCACAGCGGTGGCGCCACGTTCACGCCGGTCTTTGCCACGGCCGACGGTGGGATCGGTGGCTACAACCTGAAAGATGCCCGAGACCGCATCATCGCCTTCGACTACACGAGTTCGGGTAAGCAGGATCACCTGGTGCTCTATCGTCCGGGCGGGCAGACGGCCTGGGTTCTCGAGCACGGCGCGGGAAACACGTTCAGAGCCGTCTTCAACAGCGCGGCCGGCATCGGCGGCTATGACCTGAAGAGCACGGCGGATCAGATCATCGCCTTCGACTACGAGCATTCGGGGAAGCTGGATCACCTGCTGCTTTACCGTCCGGGCGGGAAGACGGCCTGGATTCTGCAACACGGCGCGGGCAATTCGTTCACGGCGGTGTTCCACAGCTCGACCGGCATCGGCGGCTACGACCTGGAATTGGCGAAGGACCGCATCATCGCCTTCGACTACAGGAGTACAGGCGGGCAGAGCCATCTGTTCCTCTACCGGCCAGGCGACCAGATCACCTATTTCGCGGGACGGGCTCTTCCGCCTGTACGGGTGGTTCCGGTCACCGTGTCGCCCGTCATCGGCCCGGACTCCATCGTGGAGCGTTTCGACTATCCCGTGAACTTCCCGCACGAATTCGCGGGCACCTCCGGCCAGGACGATTGGGGCACGGACGAGGCCGAGGCGCAGAACTTCGAGCTGATCTCCGGGAACGGCGGGATCATCTGGGTCTCGTGCACGGCGTCCACGGAGAACGGGGTCGGCGTGATCAAGGTGTTCCCGGGCTTGCTGAACGGCCAGACCGAGATCGGCGAGCCGCATCTCGGCGTGACGGCGGTCTGCTTCAAGGTCCTCGGCTCCGCAGGGTGGGTGAAGATCCGGATCCCGAACGTCTACGAGGTTCAGGGAGACAGCCGCTCGCCAGGGGCCGGCCATGACGTGGACGCGACAGTCGTGAACGTGTCGTCCGGCGTGGAGCGAACCAAGCTCGTCGAACGGGACGAGAGCGAGCAGTTCGGACGTACGGATACCACCTGTGACGAGAGTCACCAGGATTATCCCGACAACTGCCGAGAGACCCTCCTGGAATTGCGGGTCGTCAGCTGAGAACCGAACGGCCGGCCGGCATAGGACATCCGGCCGGCCGTTCAGCCCATTCATTGACCGCGAGATCAGCACTCGCCGGGCGTTTCGGCCACGATCACGTCTTCGGCTCCCGCATGGAGGCAGGCTCCGGACACGACCACAATCCGCGTCGACTCTCCGGATGGAACCTGTCGACCGTAGTTCGTATCGCTGAGCCATTTCACGGACACGGTTTCACCCGTGCGGTTCTCAAGCTCCACCCATCGGCTAGGGCGTGGCCGGCAGGCGGTGCGGACGAGAATCAGTGCTGCGATCGTCGCTGACCAGATGATGTTTCTCACGAACCCCCTTGGCCGGTGAGCAGGCGGGGCCTTGAGCAAAGTAGCCCACACTGCAGTACGTCTGTTCGCCCAGTTCCTTGCCGCCGGTCTTGCTACGAGAGCTGAATTTGGGCGTGTGGGATGTTCATTGTCCACCTCCAGATGGCGATGAGCTCAGCGCATCACACCGGAGACGTCCAGTGAAGCACGGTGCCTGTGCGCCCGCCGAAAATTCCATCCGTGCAGTTCAAGCTGCATGTGAGTACTCGTGGCGAACTCTGCCGAGCCGGTCTCTTCGGTGTATGTTCTGGTCGGTGACTCGCTTGGGGTCTGTGATCGGGTCCGGGACGGGGCGGCTTGGTTTAGACCTTTGACGCGCGGTTCTGATTGTAGAAGCGTTCGTACTCGCGCAGGGCGTGCCGTAGGTGGTGTTCGTTCTACAGGAGGCAGCGGTCGAGGAGTTCGTGGCGGCATGACAGCGCCCACCGTTCCATGACCGAGTTCATGTAAGGCATTCGGATGCCGGTGCGCGCGGTCTTGATGCCGGGTTCGGCGGGGATCTCGTCCATGAGGGCGGGGAACTTCCCATCCCGATCGCGGATCAGATGGCGTGCCCGGCAGTCCGCATCGTCCAGGGTCCATCATCAAGTTCTTTGTCGCCTGGCTGCCCAGTTTGCGGTGGGGTGAGCGGTGGCCCCCAACACGCGGACCCGCCTGGTGGCGTGCTCGATCCCCGCTAGGACGTACTGGCGTTGCCCGTTCATGGTGATGGTCGCGATGAAATCGATCTCGATGCCGAGCGTGGGGAGCTCTCCGTGGATCCGCCGATATCCCGAGCTGGGGTTCTCTCGAACCAGGCGCAGGACGAGAGCGCGGATGGAGCGGACCGTGGGTGGGCGCCCACGTTGCTTCGTGGTGCGCGGCTCGAGAAGGTCCCAAGAAGATCTTCACCCCCTGACTCGGGTAGGGAAGCCCTGCTGCGCCGCCAAGCCGCATCGTCCAGGCGGTCAGGACGCGGCCCCAACTGGCTGCGGGGGTCAAGGGGTAGGGCTCTCGTGGATGTCGGCTCGTTCCACGTCAAACCGTGCCGCTTGCGAAGCCCCGATCATCGACGGCACGCTGGCACGGTGGACTTAAGCGTGATCAGTTTCGTTGTCACGATCGCAATCGGCGTTGCACAGGTCTGCCTCGCCTGGCTGCAGCTACGTCATTCACGCAGTCAGGCGATGCCTCAACAGACGGGCTTGGCCGAGAACGCGTCGCCTCCTCCGTCGCCTCCGCGAGCCACGAGCGCCGGGCCGGTGCCTTCCCCCGGTTCTGGGCAGCCGCCACACGGCGCCCCCGCCGAACCGACGCCCGAAGCGCCCCAACAGCGCCACGTGCCAGAGTCCCATCCGTGCCCCGATCCGCAGGTCGGAGATGCGCAGGTAGAGGAAGCGCACCCCTCCTCGCCACCCGGCGCCCCGGTTGAGGACTACGTGCGCGCCATCGTCCCTGGCTTGCTGCCCTACATCGCGCCGTGGGTCGGGGGTCTGATGATCCTGTCCGCCCTTGGTTGGATTTTCGAGTACGACGACCTGGCCAAGGGCTACACGACGCCCATGGAACGCGTGCAGCTGTCTGTCAACCTATGGTTCATGGCGGTGGTGCTCCTGATCAGCAGCGCGTCAACCGGGTTCACGGCCTACACGTGGTCTCGCGAGAAGTCCATCTCCGATGACAATGAGGAACGCTTCAACCTGTACGTGCTGATGGCGGTGCTCGGCCCGCCGCTCGCGGTGTGGCTGGTGATCGCCCGGCGCGCCGTGATGTTCTGACCTTCCGCCCTCCGAGGTAAGCCGCCGCGCAGGCGAGCGTCGTAGGCACCGATCAACGGTCCAGGTCACAGCCCTGGTTTGCGGGTGCCGATTAGACATCCGGCCAGGTCAGGATGAGGAATCTGGTGGTGGTGCCCACATCCTGCAGGTCCATGGCGAGGTTGGGGTCGAGCTGGGCTGCCCATTGGCCGGTGGGATGGGCGGTGACGCCGCGGACGCGGATACGTCGGGTGGCGTGCTCGATGACGGCCAGAACGTCTAGGCGCGTGCCGGTGAGGGTGCGGACCTTGAAGAGGTCGCACGCGAGCAGGGCGCCTGCCCGGCTGCGCAGGAACGTTGCCAGGTTGTGGTGTCCACTCGGGAGACGGGTCGATGTCGTGCGCTTTGAGGATCTCCCACACGGTGGAAGCGGCGACCTTGATACCGGGCGCGGCCAGCTCACCGTTGGACCGGACGGTATGTGGGCGTCCACGCTCGCGAGGCGCGCGCTTGGCGAGTTTGTCCGTCGGCAGGCAGTGAATTAGCCCAGCGAGGAGGAACCGATCGGCCCGCGTGAACACGGGCTTGGTCACCTGCCGCTGCAGCACCGTCACCTGGTGCCGTACACCACGATTTCGATCTCCTTGTCACGGTCGGTTCGGGGCAGCGGTCGCGGGAGCGAAAAGGTGGTCGTCATCGTGAGGTAGGTCAAGTGCAGCAAAACGATCGGGCATCATGCCGTGCGAGCGCGCGGCGGAAGAACAAGAGGGCCCAGTACTGCCACGACCTGCACGGGTGAATATTCGGCTCTCGCAGAGTCGACCCCCACCGGATCAGATTTCCGGCCATCCTGCGACGCTCAGTCACTGCCTCCTGCACCCTACGGCGCCCTCTGGCCGCGGCGCACCATTTTTCCCGCCGGCCTTCGTGGGCGCGGGACCGTGACGCGGCAGATCCTTTTCCTCCGGTGAACAGCGAACGATCACCAAGGCTGCGACAGTGGCGACCCGTGGAGATCGTGGATGCCCTGGTGCGGCTGCGGCGGCCGTTCGTCGTCGTGCGCGCCTATCTCGACGCTGCCAGGCACCTGGTGCCGCTGGTGGCGCCGGCCGCGGTGGTGTTCGTGCCGCTGGCCCTGATCGCCGCGTCGGCGCTGCTGCCGCTGCTCAGCGACTCGGCCGTGGTGCGGAACGACGAGCTGGAGATCTATGGGGCCGAGCCGCGCCACCTGCTCGTCTGGAGCGCGGCGGTGCTGGTGGCGTTCGTCGTGGCGCAGGCTGTGGTGTTCCCCGCGACCGTGGTGATCGCGGCGGCGCTGCAGGCGGGCGGGCCGCCCGTGCCCGCGCTGCGGGCGTTGCGGGTGGCCCTGCGGCGGCTGCCCTCCATGTTGCCGCTCGTGGTGCTGGCCGTGCCCGTGTTCGCGCTGGTGGTGGCGGCCGGGTACGGGGCGCTGCTGGTGACCGGGAGCTTGGCGCCGGCGGTGTTCGTGTTCGTGGGGCTGGCGTTGTTCACCATGCCGGCGCTGCTGGCCGTGCCCGCCGTCGTCCTGGAGGGCCGCTCGGCTCCCGCCGCCGTCGGACGCGGCTACGACCTGGTGGTCGGGCACGCGCCGTCGAGCACCTTCACGCTCGCCTGCGGCGTGTACGTCATCCCGGGCGTCGTCTCCCAAGTCCTGGACGCGGTCATGGCAGGGCTGCACGGTCCGGCGCTGATGTACGCCTCGGGCCTGGCGGGCGGCGTACTGGCGCTGGCCGGAACGGCCTTCCAGGCGAGCGTGGTCACCCGCCAGTTCCTGCACCGGCTGGCACTGCGGCCGGCCCCGGTCCCGGCCGAGGAGTTCGGCCGGATCCTGGCGGACCTGCCCGGGGCGGGCCCGCGCCGCCGGGTCCGGTTTCCGCTCGTGCTGCCCGCGCTGGTCCTGCCCGGCCTCGTGTACGGCGGCGTCGCGGCGGTCAACCCGTTCGGCTGGCTGGAGACCAGCGAGACGGACGTCACCGCCGCGTGGCGTGACTCGTTCGACGTCGGCATCGGAGCTCCGGTGCTCCGCAGGGGAGACCTGCGCGCCCTGTACCCGGGGCCGGGCAAGGGGATGGTCGCGCTGGTCCACGGCGGACCCGACACGCCGTCGGCGATGTTCGCGTGCGCCGACCCCGCCTGTCGCCGGGCCCGCCTCCATGAAGCGCAGGCGGGCCCGGACCAGGACCTCGGTGTCGAGGCCGTCGGGGCCGCGCTGCCGGACGGCCGCCTGGTGCTGACCTCGTGGACGCGGCACCACGCCGGGTTCGACTCGTGGGAGCGGCTCGGGCTGCTGATCTGTGACCGGGAGGGGTGCGTCCCGCCGCGGGACGGCAGTCCCCTCATCCCGCGGCACGACTTCGCCCGTGGCTTGTCGCTGGCAATGTCCGCGCGACCCGGCGGCGGGCTGGTCGTCGCCATCGCCGAGCAGGTGGAGATCGGCCGAGGGCTCAGGCGGTACGACGACGTGATCTCCTTGGTCTTCTGCGCGGACCCCGGCTGTTCACGCCCGGTCACCCGGGAGGTGGCGCGGGTCCCCTCGGGAGGTTTCGCTCCCGAGTCGCAGACCCTGTCCGTCGTGGTCGGCGCTGACGACCGTCCGGTGGTCGCGCGGATGGACAGCAGGACCGGCGCGGTCCACGTGGTCTCGTGCGAGGATCCGGCCTGCGCGCGCCCGCACGTCACCCGGCCGGTGGCGCCCCGGACGATCGAGCCGACCCGCGACGGCCCACGCCACGCCGTGGCGGTGGCGGTGCGCCTGGACGGTCGGCCGGTGCTGGCGTACCAGGACATACGGGATTCGGCGGTCAGGTATCTCGATTGCCGCACCCGGGACTGCGGGCGGCACGTCACGGTCACTTTGTCCGGTGGGTCGTACGCCCCGCCGGTGCCGGTGATCGATCGGGCGGGGCACGTCCTGGTGGCCTACCAGGACGTCGGCCGCCCGTACGTCATGCTCGCCACCTGCGCGGACGGCCGTTGCGCCCGTACCGCGGTGGCCGGCCTGCGCAACGGGCCGGGCGACGGCCTGGCCATGACGCTCGACCGGGCGGGACGGCCGGTGATCGTCTGGACGGACGGCAACGGCTCGTACTTCTCGGACGGCGAATGGTCGCTGATGGTCACCACGCCGCTCAACCTCACCCCGTGAACCGATCAAGGCTCACCCATGGGCCATGTCGACCCGTCGTTCCGGCCGGCGTTCGCGCTGCCGAGCAAGCAGCGCGATCGCGACAAGGAACTGCACCACCAGAATGGACGCCTGCGTGATGGGCGAATTGACGCTCAGCAGCGCCATCGTCGCGTTGACCCCCAAGTGAACCGCGATCGACGCCGCGACCCCGGCACGCTCGTAGGCGTAACAGGTCAGCAGCGCCATCGGGATGACGCTGAGCGTGAACAGCAGCCCGCTCCAACTGACCAGACCGAACGCGGAATGGACGGTGCCGGAGATGAAGAACAGCGGCAGATGCCATACCGCCCAGACGGCGCCCATGAGCAGGCCGGCCCGCAGCCTGCTCATCGACGCACGCAGGCGGGGATAGGCCGTGCCGCGCCAGCCGGGCTCCTCGGCCAACGGACCGGCGACCAGCATGGTGATGAAGAAGGGGACGGGTCCGCCCGCGGCCGCGATCAAACTCTGTCCAGCCGTGAAGCTCATCGCGGGACCACCCAGGAGTTCCGCGAGCAGCGCGGCTCCCAGTACGGTCGCCGATGCCAGCACCAGCAGGGGCAGCACCCAGAGCAGCCGCACGGTCAGTCGGAGCCTCACCGTATGCGTGGGGACGGGTTGACCGAGGCGGGCACGGCGGACGCGGACCGCGATCGCGCCGAACACCGGGCCGAAGCCGCCGAGCACGTAGGGGATGACGGTGGGGGGACTCATCACCGATCCACCGAGCGCGATCGCGACGGACCAGAAGGCAAAGGTCGTCGCGAATGTGACGGCCCAGAAAAGGACAAGGCCACTCTTCTGGGGAACGGGGGTTGTGGTGGTCACGCTTGTCTCTTTCGCGGGAGTCGAGGAGAGGGATTCATGATCCATTCCGCGGGGGGTGGGCGAAACCTGCATTCGGGCGCGTCTCATCGGCAGAGGTGTCCCGGGCTGGGGGCACGGGTGGAGGTCTGCCGTCCGCGGCCCACTGTATCTCTCATTTTTGGGAACGTTATCGAATTTGGTTACATTATCCTATGTGAGAGAATCAGCGCGTGGCAACGGCAGACCTTCTCCTGCACCCCGTTCGGATGCGCATCCTGCAAGCGCTGTTCGACACCGATCCGCTGACCACCGCGCAGCTCCGTGACCGGCTGCCCGACATCCCGCCGGCGACGATGTACCGGCACATCGCCCTGTTGACCGAGGGGGGCGTGCTGGATGTGGCGAGCGAGGAACGGGTGCGCGGAATCGTGGTGCGCAGTTACCGGATCCGCGCGGAGGAGGCGGTGGTCGACCCCGCGGCGCGGGCGGCCATGACGCGGGAGGACCACCAACGGGCGTACGCCACGTTCGTCGCATCGTTGCTGGCGGATTTCGACCGCTACCTCGCCCGCGAAGACGCCGATCCCCTTGGCGACGGGGTGGTCTACCGGCAGGCGGCGGTGTGGCTGTCCGACGACGAGTTCGCCGAGATGATCGAGGAAATAGAGAAGGCGGTCGTCACACGAGTCGGCCGCCCCGGGGATCAGGGCCGCACCCGTCGCATCGTCAGCCTCGTCGTCGTGCCGGACAAGCACGCCGGGCCGCCCGCCGACGCCGAGGGTGACGCCGGGTGAACTGATCCAGGGCGGGCGGTACGCCTCCAGGGATGCGGGTCAGCGGCGCGGCAGGGTGGCCAGCACCAGGTTGGGGTCGGTGGCGGTGGTGTAGGCGGCGCTGAGCACGTAGACGGTGCGGTCGCGTACGACCACCGAGGTCGGGTTCTGCAGTCCGGCGGCGGCCGTCAGGAGCGTCTTCGCGTGGCCGTCCGCGTCGATGCGGACGACCTTGTTCGGCGCGTTGAGGGTCGCGATGACGTGGTCGTCGCCGGTTCCGGCGAAAGCGATGTCGTCGATGCCGGCCAGCCCGGCGGCCTTGACCCGGACGGGCCGCAGCGGGATGCGTAGCAGGGTTCCGCGGTCGAGGTTGGTGGCCCAGATCGCGCCGTGCCGTACCTTGATGCCGTTGGCGCCGAGGAATTCGGTCGCGGCGAGTTCCGGAGCCGACGACCAGACCCGGGCGCGGCCGCCGGTCAGGGGCACGGCGGAGATGGTGCCGAGAACCGAGTCGGTGAGGTAGAAGGTCTTCGCCGGCTCGTCGTACGCCAGGCCGTTGGGCAGTCCGTCGGCCGGCAGCGTCGCGATCCGCCGCGGTTCCTGCCCGGGACGCAGCCGGTAGAGGCCGGTGGTCGCGGCGTCGCCACTGGCGTACAGGAAGTACAGCGTGCCGTCGGCCGTGCGGACGATGCCGGTGGTGAGCGCGAACCCGAGGGCCGGGGTGCCGGCGCCGCCGTCGGCGGGCGCGGGGAGGGTCGCCAGGATCCGGGTGGCGCCGGCCGGGCTGATCGCGGCGACCTGGCGGGCGGTCGCGAAGGTGACGTAGGCCGTGCCGTCCGGGCCGAGCGCGATGTTCTCCGGCAGTTGGCCCTTCGTCAGGTCGAAGTGCGCCGCGATCCGGGACGGCACCGCCGCAGGGGACGATGCGGTGGTGTTCGACGGCGGTACGGTCACCAGACCGATCCCGGCTGTCATGGCGGCGACCGCGAGGGTGAGCATTCTGCTCGTCGGCGGTCCGCAGCGTCTGCTGGGTCACCTGCATGGCGCCCACCAGCGGGTGCCGCATCTCGTAGACCGCGTCGCCGCCGGCCTTGACCCGGTGGTCGGCCCACATCCTGGCGAACTCCGGGCTCCTGACCGTCAGCTCCCCGAGCAGCTGGCGTACAGGGAGTGTCCCGGCGTGTTCCAGGCCAGCACGTCGCTGCGTCGGCCCAGCACCACCACGGGCACGTCGCCCAGTGCCGCGATCAGTTGGCGCGTCGCCGGGCCGACCTGTTCGGGGGTGGGCCGACGGTCCCTGCGACGGGTGCCGGTGGCCAGTTCGTGCAGGTGCCGGCGTTCCGCGTCGTTCAGGCGGAGTGCCCGGGCCGGCGCGTCCAGCACCTCGGGCGAGGCGTTGGGCGCCTGGCCCTGCTCCAGCCGCGAGTAGTACGACACGCTCACCCCGGCCAGCAGCGCCAGCTCCTCCCGGCGTAACCCGGGGACCCGGCGCCGGCCACCGTACGTGGCGACTCCTACGTCTTCGGGCCGCAACTGGGAGCGCCTCGTCTGCAGGAACTCGCCGAGCCGTCGTCTCGTGTTCATGGCTCACAATATTGGGGGCCGGTTCGCGACCCAGCCACACCCTGCCAGAGATAGGCACGGCAGACCTGCCGTGGCTGCATGCTGGATCGCCTGCTCATCGTGGGTGACGGCCTTGTGATCGTTCCCGGCCCGGCCGCCACTCGGCCGCGACCCGCCATGCGGTTCGCGGCCGAGGGTGTCAGATCACATGGTCGCCGTCACGTCGTCCGCCGGTGTGGCGGCGTCAGCGGCGGCGTCTCCGGCGGCGCGAACTCCGGCTGCTGTCGGAGCCGCCGCTGGGCGTCTTCGGGTCCGGGTACGGGGCGTAGGGCACGCCGAAGCCCAGCAGCCCGAGGTATTGCTTGATCGTCATGATTCCCCCCGAGAATGGCGTGCCGGCATCCGTCCGACACTTCTTGTTTGAGCCAACACAGGAGACAACTAAGCGGGTATGGCGAACCTTCCGCAAATATCCTGATTTCGGAGATCCCGTCCAGCATTTTGCCGCCAGAAGACCTTTGCGTGCAGAAGTACTAGCAGATCCTGTAGGTGTAGAAGTTCTCGAAGCGCGACAGGTACATGTGCCCGTCGGACCCCTTGATCAGGATCCCGATCCGCTGGCTCGTGATCTGTGTCATCCCCATGGTCGCCCGGTCGATCCGGTAGGCCCTGCCCTGCGCCTTGCCCCACAGATGGCCGTTGCGGAACTCGATGTAGGTGTCCAGCCAGACCTGCGTCTGGGTCGCCCAGGGGTAGGTCTGGTGCTTGGCGGTCCGGAGCGTCCGGCCGGTGGCGGGGTCGATCACGTAGAGCGCGTCGGGGGTGAGCCCCCACAGCATGCCCTCGTCGTCGAAGGTGATCGAGCCGAGTGCCAGGTCGCCCTCGACGGGGGCGGTCACCCACTTCACCGTGTCGGTGGCGATGTCGTAGGCGAAGACCTTGGCGGCGGTGTCCAGCGGGTAACCGACCCCGCCGAAGGTCGTGGTGGCGCCGTACAGGATGCCGTCGCGGTAGGCCAGGCCGAGGATGCTGTGGTTGGGGATGATGTTGCGCCTGATCCTGGTCTCGCCGGTGTCGGGGTTGAGCAGGCCGAGGGCGCCGCCGACGGTTCCCGACTTGGGCACGGTGCCGAATGCCAGCCAGTCGCCGGCCGAGGCCATCGCGAAGGGCCTGTCCTGCTCCTGGTCGTCGAGGGAGAGCAGGAGCTCGGGGGAGGTGCCGTTCCAGGCGTAGATACGGGCACCGGGATAGACACCGAGGTAGAGCCTGCCCTTGTGAGTGACCATGCCCTCGCTCTGGCCGACATTGGGCCAGAACCTTTTCTCCCCGGTGGCGGGGTCGAAGGAGGCCAGGCCGCCGGTGAAGAAGCCGCCGCCGTAGATGTGCCCCTCGGGTCCGACGGTCATCGACCTGATGGTGACCCGCTGGTTCGTCACCGTGCTCTCGAAGAGCTTGCCGGCGCCTGTCTTGCGGTCGTAGTGCCACATGAGGCCGAAGCCGGTCGTACCCACGAGGGTGTGGCCGATCCAGCCGAGGGGCCGGACGGCGCCGTCACCGAAGTCGGTGTAGCCGAGCGCCTTGGTCTTGCCCGACCTGAGGTCGAGGACGGCGAGCTCGCTGTGCTGGACGAGGTAGACCTTGCCGCCCAGCGCGCCGCCGCCGAGGGTGAGGCTGTCGACGTCCTCGACCACGTGCTTCCACTTGTTAGCGGACAGGTCGTAGATGCCCATCGGGTTGGTGCCGGAGGAGGTGGAGTAGCGGACGAGCAGGTAGCGTCCCACCACGTCGACGTCGTAGGACCAGCCGGTGGCCTGGAACGGCGGCTCGATGATCCGCTGGAGCTCGCCGCCGGGCGACAGGACGGCGACCTTCATGCTCGTCGAGCCCATGCCCGCGTAGATGGTACCGTCCCGGCCGATCGCCAGGTCGCGGATGAACTGCTCGCCGGGGACGGGGCTGCCGAGGTCCTTGACCTGGCCGGTGGCGACGTCGTAGCGGAAGAGCTTTCCGTTGGGGGAGGTGCCGCCGTAGACGGCGCCCGTGGTGGCGGCGACGGTCCAGATGTAGGTCTCGGTGGGGATGGGGATGCCCAGCTCGGTCACCTTGTCGTCGGCCGGGGTGTAGCGGAACAGACGGCCCATCGCGCCCGGGGTGGAGTTGTAGCTGCCGACGTAGACGCTGTGGTCGGGGGCCACGGTGACGGCCCAGGAGCCGAGCGCCAGAGGCAGAGGGCGCTCGGCGATCAGCGATGCGTCGCGGGCGTTCCTGATGCCGAGGACGGCGGGTCCGGAGGCGCTGGAGGTGACCGAGTAGACGCGGTCACCGTCGAGCGCCGTGCCGGCGGTGGTCACGCCGGTGAGCGGCAGCGGGTCGAGGTTCTGGAAGCCGCACCCGGTGGGTGGCGCGGCGGCTTCGGCCGGGACCGGGATCAGCAATAACAGCGCGGCGACGACGGCCGTGATCCGTGCCCGCACGGGCACCTCCTGAAGGAGTTTTGATATAACGGGCTTGACCGTAATTTCCGAATGGGGTCAGCGGATTCTCCGCCGCGCGGCAGAGCGGCGGATCCGCAGGGTGCCACCGTCACGATGGCGGCCACCTTCTGCGGAGCTCTGGCATTTCGCTGTCCCAGCGTCGGAGTTGGAAGATCCAAACGGTGGCGATGGTAGTGAGGGGCGGTTTATCCGAGGTATGTCGCCGCCGGCCACGAAGCTCGGGAATGTGTGTGCAGGCGGCGTCCGGTTCGTCGTCGCCGCGACGGAGTTCGGTCGTCTCG
>NZ_JBFAIM010000045.1:0-113594 GCF_040654715.1 Nonomuraea sp. NPDC050643
CCGCTCCACGACAACCCCCCCCCCGCACCCGCGGTCCGGGCCGGGGCGCGGCCCGGCCGCCAGGCGGGGCGGGGCGGCGCGCCGCCTGCCCGGGCCGACGCGCTGGAGCGGCTGCTCGACGCGCTGCCCGGCACGGCGGCCGTCGTGTCGACCACCGGCAAGAGCAGCCGTGAGCTCTACACCATCGCCGACCGGCCCCAGCACTTCTACATGGTCGGCGCGATGGGATCGGCCGCCGCCGTCGGGCTCGGCGTGGCCAGGCACACCTTCCGGCCCGTGGTGGTGGTGGACGGGGACGGCGCGGCGCTGATGCGGCTGGGCACGATGGCCGCGGTCGGCGCGCACGCCTCGCCGAACCTCACCCACGTCCTGCTGGACAACGGCGTGCACGATTCCACCGGAGGCCAGCGCAGCCTGGCCTCGCAGGTGGACTTTCCCGCCGTGGCCGCCGCCTGCGGGTACGCCCGCGTGCACCGATGCGACGACCTGGCCGGATTCGAGGACGCGCTCAAGGCGGCGCTGGCGGAGCCCGGTCCGGCCTTCGTCCACCTGCGGGTCCGCCCGGGCTCGATGGCGCGGCTCGGGAGGCCGCGCGTCCACCCTTCGGAGGTGGCGCGACGCTTCAGGGACTTCGTGACGGGAACGCGCCCATGAGCGAAGTCGGCGTCATCCACGGACGCTTCCAGCCGCTGCATCTCGGCCACCTGGAATACCTGCTGGCCGGGGCGGAACGCTGCGACATCCTGGTCGTCGGCATCACCAACCCCGACCCCACGCTCACCGCGTTCGAGGACACCGATCCGGAGCGCGGCACCGCCGAGAGCAATCCCTGCACCTACTACGAGCGCTATCTGATGGTGGAGGGAGCGCTGGCCGAGGCCGGCGTGGCCGGAGAGCGGATCCGCATCGTGCCGTTCCCGCACAGCTTCCCGGAACGGCTGTCCTACTACGCGCCGTCGGAGGCCGTCTACTTCCTCACCGTCTACGACGAGTGGGGCGACACCAAGGTGGCCAGGTTCACCGCGCTCGGGCTGACGACCGACGTCATGTGGCGGCGTACCAGCAAGCCCATCAGCGGTGGCCGCGTCAGGCGGGCCATCGCCGCAGGAACCGACTGGCGGCCGCTCGTCCCCGCCGCCGTCGCCGCCGTGATCGAGGAGAGGGGGATCGATGAGCGGATCAGGCAAGCTCTATCTGATGGCGCTGTGCGGGGGAGCTGACCGGCCCATCCGGGCGCTGGGCGGCCGCACGCCGTTCCAGGCCGCCCCCACCCCGAACCTGGACCGGCTCGCCGCCGACGGTCGCACCGGCCTGCTGGAGGTCATCGCCCCGGGCATTCCGCCCGAGTCCGATTCGGGGGCGATGGCGCTGCTCGGCTACGACCCCGCCGTCCACTACACCGGCCGGGGCCCGCTGGAGGGATTCGGTAACCGCTACTGGGATCCCGAGGGCCACTCGGTGGCGTTCCGGATCAACTTCGCCAGCCTCGACACCGCCACGGGACGCCTGGACCGGCGCACCTCCCGCGACCTGTCCGATGAGGAGATGCACGAGCTGGTGGCCGAGATCCTCGACCGGGTCCGGCTGGAGCCCGGCATCGAGGTACGGCTCACCGGCTGGGGCCGCCACCGGGGCATCCTGGCCTTCACCAGCAAGACCAGGCACCTGTCCGGCGAGGTGTCCAACACCGATCCCGGTTTCGTCAAGCAGGGCCCGTTCGGCGTGCCGGCGCCCGAGCACGACAACCGGCCCCTGCCCGCCAGGCCGCTGACCGACGATCCGGGCGCCGCGCTGGTCGCCTCCCTGGTCAACTCCTTCGTCGAGCAGAGCGCCAAGGTGCTGGAGGCCAGCGCGGTCAACGCGCGCCGGCTCGCCGCCGGCCGCCGGGCGGCCAACCTCCTGCTGGTGCGCGACGGCGGGCACCTCCTGCCCGACCTCCCGCCCGCGCCCGCCCGGATCTCGATGTACGGACAGGTGCCCGCCGAACGCGGGTTCGCCAGGCTCATCGGCGCCGCCTTCACCACGGCCAAGGTCGCCGCCGGGCAGAGCGAGGCCGCCTTCTACGCCGACCTGCTGCCGAGCCTGCTCGCCGATCCCGCCGAGGTGGTGTTCGCGCACATCAAGGGGCCCGACGAGCCGGGCCACGACAACCAGCCTCCCGAGAAGGTACGCGCCATCGCCGACATCGACGCCCATCTCATCGGACCGCTGCGCGACGTGCTCGGCCCCGCCGACACCCTCGCCGTCACCTGCGACCACGCCACGCCCTGCGAGGTGGGCATCCACACCGACGACCGCGTGCCCATAGCCGTGGCGGGCCCCGGCATCAGGCCCGACGGGGTCGTCCGCTTCGACGAGGCCGCCCTGGCCCACGGCAGCCTGCCGATCTCCCGGGCCAGCGACCTGATGCCGTGGCTGGCCAAGGTGCGGGAGCGGTCGTGACGCGGATCACCGACGTGGCGTTGCGCGGCATCCTGGACTCGCGCGGTCACCCCACCCTGGAAGCGGACGTGTGGCTGGGGGAGGTACGGGGCAGAGGCTCCTGCCCGGTGGCCATCGCGCCCGGCAGGCTGGAGCGCCGCCGCCGGCTGCGCACCGGAGCGCTCGGCGCGCTGCGCGACAGCGAGACCGGACTCCTGCTGCGGAGCGAGCTGATCGGCCTGGAGAAGGGCCAGGAGGACCTGGACGCCAGGCTGCACGAGCTGGACGACCGGCACGGAGCGGGCGCCGACGTCACCCTCGCGGTGTCGCTGGCCCATGCCCGCGCCGCGGCCACCGTCGCGGGCGAGCCGTTCCACGCGTGGCTGGCCGGCCGCGCCGGACTCACCCCCGGCCTGCCGAGACTGCTGGTCAACGCCTTCTCCGGCGGCATCCACGGCACGACGGCGCCGGACTCCTTCCAGCAGGTCATGGTGATCCCGCACACCGGCTCCCCCCTGGACGACATGCGGACCGCGCTCGACGTGTACGCCGCGCTGGAGCGCACGATGTCGTCGGACGCCGGCGGCCCGCCGCCGATCTCCGCCTCCAGCGGGTTCCTCCCCGGTGCCCGCGACCTGGCCTGGCAGCTCGGCACGCTCCGGCAGGCGTGCACGGGCACGGAGACCACGCTCGGCGTGGACGTGGCCGCCGAGCATCTGCGGTCCGGGCGCGGCTACCGGTTCGAGGGCCGCGAGCTCGGCTCGGCGGACTTCGCCGCGCTGCTGCTGGAGCTGGCCCGCGCGCACGGGATCGAGTACGTCGAGGACCCCTTCGACCCCGCCGACACCGAGGCGTGGGAGGCGTTCCTGCCCGCCGCCAGGCAGGCCGGGGCGGTCGTGGTCGGCGACGACCTGTTCGCTTCCGACGCCGCCCGGGTCCGCCCCGGCCTGGCCGACGCCGTCCTGCTCAAGCCGAGCCAGGCCGGGACCGTCACCGCCACCCTGGCGGCCGCCCGCGCCGCCCGCGAACTCGGCCTGCGCCTGGCCGTCTCACATCGCTCGGGCGAGACGGAGGACACCGCCATGTGCGACCTCGCGGTGGCGGTCGGCGCCGAGTGGATCAAGATCGGCGGCCCGCGCAGGGGCGATCGCATCGCCAAGTACAACCAGCTCATCCGGCTCACCGAGACAGTCACACACGAAGGAGCAACATGTCACGTGCCAAGCAGTTCAAGGACCTGATGCTCGCCCCTGAGATCCTCGTGGTGCCCAGCGCCTATGACGCGCTGAGCGCGAAGGTGATCGAGCAGGCCGGCTTCCCCGCCGTCCACATGACGGGCTCGGGCACCTCGGCCGCCATGCTCGGGCTGCCCGACCTCGGGTTCGCCACGATCACCGAGATGGCCTGGAACGCCAAGAACATCTGCCTGGCGGTGGACCTTCCGGTGATCATGGACGTCGACGCCGGATACGGCAACGCCATGAACACCTGGCGATGCATCCGGGAGTTCGAGCGGGCCGGCATCGTCGGCGGCCACCTGGAGGACCAGGTGGTGCCGAAACGCTGCGGGCACCTGGAGGGCAAGCGGCTCATCTCCACCAAGGAGATGGTCGGCAAGATCGAGGCCGCGGTGGAGGCCCGTACCGACCCTGACTGGGTGCTCATCGCCAGGACCGACGCCCGGGAGAAGCTCGGCCTGGACGAGGCGATCAGCCGGGCGAAGGCGTACGTCCGGGCGGGCGCCGATTGCATCTTCCTGGAGGCCATGCTCAATGTGGACGAGATGAAGCGGGTCCGGGACGAGATCGACGCGCCGCTGCTGGCCAACATGGTCGAGGGCGGCAAGACGCCCTGGCTGACCACGCGCGAGCTGCAGGATCTCGGCTACAACCTGGCCATCTACCCGCTGTCCGGCTGGTACGCGGCCACGACGATCCTGCGCAAGGTGTTCGCCGCGTTGCGCGACGAGGGCACCACGCAGGACTTCTGGGCACGCAACGACCTGCGGATGACCTTCGACGAGCTGTTCGAGGTGTTCGACTACTCCCGGATCTCCGAACTGGAGGCCCGCTTCGTCGTCAAGGACGACGACCATGTTCAGTGACGGTGCCCTCCAGCCCGCCGCCGAGCAGTCGCCGGTGCGCAATCCGTGGACCGGTGAGACGGTCGGATCGGTGCCGGCCGACACGCCGCAGGAGCTGGATCGCGCGATCAGGCGCATCCGGCCGGCCTGGCGGCCGTTGAGTCCCCGCCGCCGGGCGGAGGTGCTGCACCGGGCCGCGGCCCTGCTGGGCGAGCGCGCCGCGGAGACGTCCAGGCTGATCACCAGTGAGTCCGGGGTGTGCGTCACCGAGACCCGCAAGGAGATCGAGCGGGCCCGCGCCAACCTCGTCGTCGCCGCGGAGGAGGCCGAGCGGCTGCGCGGCGAGAGCATCCCCATTCCCGGCCAGGACCGGCTGGCGGTGACCGTGCTCGAACCCGTCGGCGTCGTGGCCGCGCTCACCCCGTTCAACCGGCCGCTGAACCAGGTCGTGGTGAAGGTGGCGCCGGCCATCGCGGCCGGCTGCCCGATCGTGGTCAAACCATCGGAGAAGACGCCGCTGACCGCGCTGGCCTTCGCCGCCCTTCTCATGGAGGCCGGCCTGCCGCCCGAGCAGCTCGTGGTCACGACCGGGTCACCCGGACGGATCGGCCCGGCGCTGGCCGGCCACCCCGAGGTGGACATGGTGACCTTCACCGGCTCCGTACCCACCGGGCGGGCCGTCTCGGAGGCGGCCGTGGGCAAGAAGCTCCTGCTGGAGCTGGGCGGGAACGACCCGCTGATCGTGCTGCCCGACGCCGATCTGGAGCTCGCGGTACGGCTCGCCGCCGAGGGCGCCTTCGCCACGGCGGGCCAGTCCTGCCGCGGCGTCAAGCGGGTGATCGCGGCGGTGGAGATCGCCGACGAGCTGGTCGCCGGGCTGGTGGAGGCCGCCCACCGCAAGCGGGCGGGTGACCCGCTCGAACCGGCGACCGACGTGGGACCGCTCATCAGCCCGGAGGCGGCGGCCGAGGTGGAGCGGCGGATCCTGGACGCGGTCGCCGCCGGGGCGAAGCCGATGTGCGGCGGGGAGCGGCACGAATCCCTGATCACGCCCGCGGTGCTCGACCACGTGCCACGGGACGCGGAGCTGGTCATGGAGGAGACCTTCGGGCCCGTCGCCCCGGTCATCCGCGTGGCCGGCGTGGACGACGCGATCTCCGTGGCGAACGGCACCCGTTACGGCCTCCAGGCCGGCGTGGTCACCTCCGACACGGCGGCGTTCATGCGGATCGCGGCCGGACTGAAGGTCGGCGCCGTCAACCTGAACGCCGGGCCGCACTTCGACTCGCCGCACATTCCGTTCGGAGGGGTGAAGGACAGCGGGGTCGGGCGCGAAGGCATCCGCTACTCGATCAGGGAGATGAGCGTGACGAAGACCATCACGCTCCCGTTCCCGTGACAAGCCGCGCGAGCCGGCGGGTCGGTGGCGATCCGCCGGCCCGGCGGCGATCCGCGGGGCGACGGTGACCAGGCGCCCACGTTCACACCCGCAGAAGGGAGGCGAACCCTGTGGGACACAGGGGTGCCCGCCGTAGCCTGCTCATCCTCGCCGGATCACTGCTGCTGCTGAAGTCGACCTGGTTCTCCGCGACCGCGGTGATCCCCCAGATACGGCAGGAGTGGCAGCTCACCACCGACGTCGTGGCCTGGCTGACCATCGCCGTGCAGTGGGGGTTCGTGGCGGGCGCGGTGCTGTCGGCGGTGTTCGTCATCTCCGACGCGCTGCCGCCGACCCGGTTGATCTTCCTGAGCTCGCTGGGGACGGCCGCCGCCAACCTCATGCTCCTTTTCACCGACAACGCGCTGACGGGCAGCGTGGCCCGTTTCGCGACCGGCTTCTTCATCGCGGGCGTCTACCCGCCGTCGCTGAAGCTCATCTCCACCTGGTACCGCCACGGGCGCGGGGCGGCGATGGGGGCGATGGTGGGCGCGCTGACCGTGAGCGCGGGCGTACCGCACCTGATCAACGGCGTGGGCGGGCTGAACTGGCGCACCGTCATCGTGGTCACCTCGCTGCTGACCGTCGCCGGCGGCGTCATCACGCTGACCACCATCAAAGAGGGCCCCTTTCCGTTCCCCGCCGCGGTGCTGGACCCCCGCCAGGTCCGGCGGATCCTCAGCGACCGGGGCACACGACTCTCCATGATCGGCTACCTGTGCCACATGTGGGAGCTGTACGCCATGTGGACGTGGTTCCTGATGTTCTTCTCCGCGGCCCTGCGCGCTCAGGGGACGGAGGACTCCCTCCTGGCGGCCTACGTCACCTTCGCCGTCTTCGTCATCGGCGGGCTGGGCAACTACACCGGTGGCATGTTCGGCGACCGCTTCGGACGCGAGCGCACCGCCATCGCCATGATGGCGGTCTCGGCGACGTGCGCCGCCTCCATCGGCCTGCTGATGGAGGCGCCACTGTGGCTGCTGGTCGTCGTCAGCCTGGTGTGGGGATACAGCGTGGTGGGGGACTCGGTGCAGTTCTCCACGCTGGTGACCGAGCTGGCCGACCAGAGTTACGTCGGAACGGCGCTGACCCTGCAGATGGCCTTCGGGTTTCTGCTGACCGGGGCGACGATCTGGCTCGTCCCCCTGGCCGAGCGGGCCGTCGGCTGGCAGTGGGCGTTCGCCGTGCTCGCCGTGGGTCCCGTGACCGGCATCGTGGCGATGCTCCGGTTGCTGCGCTATGCCCGTTCCCGCACCGGGGCCGGGCGGCGCGGCGCGCGATCGTTAGGGTGATGTGGGTGAGCGAATTACGTCTGCACTTTCACGATCCGGCCCAGCGCGACGCGATCGCCGCCGCCGCCCGAGCCGAGGGGGTCGGCATCGAGGAGTTCATCCTCACCGCCGCCTACCAGCACGCGCTGCGTGTGCACGAGCGCGGCACGCCCTCCCCGCCCGAGGCCGAAGCGGACGAACCACGGTGGCTGCAGGGCACATACCGGGTGTCGCACCACTACTGACGTCTCTCACTCGGTGTGGGCGGCGAAATGGTCGGTGCCCAGCAGGCCCACCTCGTGGCGCTCCCACAGCCGGGCGAACTCGTCGCCGGCGCGCAGCAGGACGCCCGCCGCGCTGGAGCCGGGCCTGTCCCGGGTGACGGCGTCCGCAGCAGGGTCTCGCCCAGCGGGCCCATGACCTGCGCGGTGGTGCCGGCCAAGCCGTCCATGACCCGCATCGGCCCGGGGCTCACGTGCGGGGGGCCGCAGGTCACGGCGGGTGGCGCGGTAGCCGGCGAGCAGGAACAGGTGATCGCATTCGTCCGGCTTCCCTTCCTCACCGACGACCCGGAGCGCGGAGCACTCTCACTGCTCAACGCCGCGACCCAAGACGTCCCCGGCAACTCCTACGTCGGGCCGGGCAAGGCCGGCCTCGACCAGGCCATGGCCGGCCGGCTGTGGGAGGCCACCGCCGACCTCGTCGGGGCGGTGGCCCGATGAGTCACCGGGAGGGGCGCGCTCAGCGGCCCCTGAGCAACGGGTCGTCCGGCTGCGGACGGCCGAACGTGGGCCGTGCTTCCTTCCATCGGCCGCGGGTGAAGTCGGGCACCTTGACCGGGCGCAGCCCTTCGGTCTTCAGCGACTCGTGGCTGAGCGGGATCACCGAGCACCACGCCGCCGAGTCGTAGACGTCGATGTCGGGGGTCATGCCGAGCCGCATCAGCTGGACGAGGCGGAAGATGGAGACGAAGTCGCCGCCGCCGTGCCCGCCATACTGGTCGGCCAGCCTTTCCAGCAGGGGCCACAGCCAGTGGTCGTACTGCCGCAGGATGCCGGTGTACGTGCTGCCGGTCCGCCACGCATGGTCGTCGTGGCCGAGCGACTCGAGGTAGACCCGGGCGTTGTCGAGCTCGACCGACCCCCGGGTCCCGGTGAGCGTGGTCTCCCTGGTGTACGGGTGCGGCGAGTTCACGTCGTGCTCGACCCGGATGAACCGGCCGCCGGCGGTGGTGACGAAGCAGGTGTGCCGGTCACCCGAGATGTACGGCCTGTCCTGCCACGACGAGTGGTCCGGGCCCACCCGCGGATCCTCCTCCCGGAACAGAGCCAGCGCCTTGGGCGGCGACGCCACGGCCACCAGCTCGTCGAAGCGGTCGCCCCGGTTGATGCCCATGGCCGCCGACACCGGCCCCAGGCCGTGCATGGGGTAGTGCAGGGCGTTCATCCGCGTCTGCCAGCGCCGCCGCCAGTGCTCGGGGTGGTAGGCGCCGCCGAACAGGTACGGCCAGCGCAGATCGTGCACGTAGCCACCGGAGCCGTGCTGCAGGTCGCCGAAGAGCCCCGCCTGGACCATGTTGAACATCTGCAGTTCGGGCCGGAAGTAGTTGACGTTCTCCAGGAGCAGGCAGTGCTTGCGGGTCCGCTCGGAGGTACGGACCAGGCTCCAGATCTCGTCCAGGTGCGGGGAGATCGGAAGCTCGACGGCGACGTGCTTGCCGTGCTCCATGGCCGCCTTGGCCTGGGGGTAGTGCCACTCCCATGGGGTGGCGACGTAGACCAGGTCGATGTCGTCGCGCCGGACGAGGTTGAGGAAGTCCTCCTCGCCCGCGGAGTATCCGACCGGTTCGACGCCCTGGAAGCCTTGCTGCATGATCCGGGTGATGGTGCGGCTGACCCGTTCGGGCCGGATGTCGCACACGGCGGTGACCGTGGCGACGGCGCCGAACCGCACGTCCTGGCTGCCGCCGCGGTTGCCGAGGCCGATGAGCCCGACCCGGACCTTCTCGAAACCCTCGAACGGGACGTCGACCATGCTCCGCTCGCGGCGGTCGGGAGAGGGTTCCCAGGCGGTCGAGCCGGCGGCGGCAGGGGAGCCGGCGGTGCCTCCCATGCCTGTGGCGGCACCCAGCACGATGCCGGACCTGAGTAAATTGCGGCGTGAGGGAATCTCGTGATTCGGAGGGGCCACGGCGATCACTCCCTGGAGGGTGGACAGTGATGTGAGCACGGCGCTTTCCTCGACAGTCGATCGTTCTCCGCCAGAGGGCAAGAGATGACGACGAGTCCGGCGGCAGCACCAACGCCGACGTCTACCTCGGCGTCGCCGGCCGCGAATTCGCGCTCGACCTCCCCGGCCAGGACGACCTGCAGGTCGGCCAGGAGTTCCACTACATCTACGGAGCCGGAGGCAACACCACCTACGCCAAGTACAACGACGCTCAACAACGACGTCTACGTCCGCATGAACCCCAACACCGACTGGTGGCACGCCGAACGTGTTCACGTCACCGTCCACGGCGTCCTGGGCTCCCGCGTCTCCTACGTCGCGCTGGACGGCGGCGCATCCCAATGGCTCGGCACGCCGGTCGGCCTCGTCATCCATCTGAAGAGAACCGACCACCAGGCCGACGAGTCCGCATGATCCTGCCTCGAACGGCATGAACCGGTC
The DNA here is from genome assembly GCF_040654715.1 of Nonomuraea sp. NPDC050643. Classification (NCBI taxonomy): domain Bacteria; kingdom Bacillati; phylum Actinomycetota; class Actinomycetes; order Streptosporangiales; family Streptosporangiaceae; genus Nonomuraea; species Nonomuraea sp. NPDC050643. The sequence goes on from NZ_JBFAIM010000045.1 coordinate 9,884, forward strand.
GGCTGCACGCCGCCTGAACCGTCCGGCACGCGAGAGCCAAGCCTCCCGCGTGCCGGACGGCCACACTTGGGCCCAGCCACCCGCACTCCAAGCCGCCACCGAGGACAGAAGTGCTCCTTGATCGGCTAGGTGCGTGGTTCGGCCGGCCAGGGTGGCTGCCACGGCGGGTGGCCGGAGAGCAGTTCGTCGGCCTGGGGCGGCCCCCACGACCCGATCGGGTAGCGGTGCAGCGGCGGCGGGTAGTCCACCAGCGGCTGGACGATCCGCCAGCTCTCCTCCACCGCGTCTCGCCGGGCGAACAGCCGGTCGTCGCCGTTCAGCGCGTCGTACAGCAGCCGCTCGTAGGGCGCCTGAGGTTCGCCGAGCTCGTGGGCGAACGTCGTGTCCAGCCGTACCGGACGCCAGGCCCGGTGCTCGTCCAGGCCGGCCAGTTGCAGCCGCAGGCCGGGATCGGGGGTGATGCGCAGCACGATCTGGTTGGCCTCCACCCTGGCCGCGTCGGGGAGGAACCGCAGCCGCGGCATGTGCCGCAGCACCAGCCGGACCTCGGTGTCGCGCACCGGCAGTTGCTTGCCGGCGCGAATGAAGATCGGCACCCCGGCGAAGCGCGAGTTGTCGATGTCCAGCCGGAGCGCGACGAACGTCTCGGTGGTCGAGCCCGCGGCCACGCCGGGCAGCCGCAGGTAGCCGTCGTACTGGCCGCGTACGCAGTGCCGTACGTCCGCCGGCGGGATCGCCTTGAGCACCTCGACCTTCTTGTCCTGCAGTTCTTCGGCCGAGGCTCCGATCGGCGGATCCATCGCCACCAGCGCCAGCACCTGAAGCAGGTGGTTCTGCACCACATCCCGCAGCGAGCCCACCGCGTCGTAGAAGCCGCCGCGATCGTCCACCCCGAAGTCCTCCGCCATCGTGATCTGAATGACCTCGACGCTGCTGCGGCCCCACAAGTCGGCCATGGCAAGGTTCGCGAACCGCAGATACTCGATCTCGATCACCGGCTCCTTGCCCAGGAAGTGATCCACGAGCAGAAGCTGCCGCCCGTCGAGCACCTGGCGCAGGCGGGCGTCGAGTTCCCTGGCCGAGGCCAGGTCGTGCCCGAACGGCTTCTCCACCGCCACCCGCGCATCGCCGAGCAGTCCGGCGGCATCCAGCCGGTCCACGATCGGCGCGAACAACGACGGTGGCATCTCCAGGTAGTACAGGGTTCGCCGCGCCCCGGCCAGCTCCACCGCCAACGCCTTGTACAGTTGCGGATTCGTCACATCGCCTGCCAGGTAGGTCAACCGCCGGGCCAGCCGGGCGAACACCGCGTCCTCGACGGGCTCGCCGGACGTCTCGATCGCCTCGCGGGCACGCCCGATCAGCTCCTCCGTGGTGATCGGGGTCGACGCGACGCCGACCACCGGACACGTCAGCGCTCCGCGTCGTTCAAGCTGGTACAGCGCGCGAAAGGTCATCCTCCGGGCCAGGTCGCCGGTGATCCCGAAGATCACCAGCTTGTCCGCGGTCCACCCGAGCCCGGCCACCGTCAGGCCACCGTGCTCTCTGCCGTGAAGCGTCTGCCCGCCGCAGCCGCTGCTTCGCGTCCGTGGGCTTCGGGGCAGGCCGGGCGACGATGTCCGCACCGCCCGCCAGGGCAGGCGATTCCGGACGACCGGCGCGTCGTCCGGAACATCTCGGCAACTGACCTCATACACCGACTCCTGCCCCTCCGCGAGGCATGACAACACCGCCCAAGTTCGTCGGTACGTCAACGAACCGGCTGCTCAGCGTCTATGCGGACCTCCCCGGAGACAGCGGCGCGGGGTCTCCGCCCTCGTGGCCGGCCGGCGGGTTTCAGGCCTGGAGAGCGACGACGGCCTCGTCGGTGTAGGCGAGGAAGGTCAAGGTCTGGTGGAAGTACAGCTCGATGGTGGTGGCGTCGTGGCCGGTGTAGCCGATGGCCAGATCCTGGCCGAGGCGGAGCTCGAAGTCGCCGCCGCGGGTGGACAACACGAACGCGCCCTGGAGGGCCGGCGCCCAGATCGGCTCTCCGTCCAGGATCCTGGTCAGATGGGCGACGATGGGATAGCCGTGGTCGGAGGTCTCGCTGACCGCGGTGTACGCCTCGGCCCCGAGGAGGAGCGCGTACGGCCCGTCGACACCGGCCAGCCGCAGCGACGTCAGGGCCCGGCTGATCGTGTCCGGATAGTCGCGGGGTTCGGCCGGCAGGCTGACCACCGGGTTGGAGCTGCGTGCGCGCAGCCCGTCGATGCCCGCGGCGGCGTACCCGTCGAAGATGGTCCGGTCTTCGGCGTAGGCCATGGTGCGCGCCGCGTCCTTGACCGGCTGCCAGTCGGAGTTCTTCGATCCGCGTTCGACGTCGTCCACGGCCGCCCGGCTGACGGTGAACGGCACCCGCAACTCGACCAGCGGCCGCACGGTGCGCAGCCGCGCGGTGACGCCGGTCGCGGGCGGCTCGATCTCGGACAGATGCCCGGTGCCGACGGCGGCCAACTGCGCTCCCGCCGCAGGAGGGACGTCGACGACGCGGCGTCCCGCGACGTGCCGGCGGAACGTGCGGCGGGCTTCCTCCTCGATCTCGGCCCAGGCTTCCGGCGTGATCGGGGCGAGCTCGCGGTGCAGGTTGTTGACGGGTGCGGTCATGGCGTTCAGGCTCCCTTCAGACTGCCGATGCACAACGATCCGTCGGCGTCGGTCGCGTCGGTCGCGTCGGTCGCGTCGGTCGCGCCGGTCGTGTCGTCGGCCGACGTGTCGGTGGCCGGCCCGTCGAGGTCGTCGAGGTCGTCGAGGAAGTCGGCGCTCGGCACGAAGAACAGGCCGCCGGTGACGGCCGTGGAGAAGTCGAGGATACGGTCGGTGGTGCCTGGAGGGTTGCCGATGAACATGTTGCGCAGCATCTGCTCGATCACCGCCGGCGTGCGGGCGTAGCCGATGAAGTAGGTGCCGAACTCGCCGCGGCCGACGCTGCCGAACGGCATGTTGTCGCGTACGATCTTCCGCTCGACGCCGTCCTCGACGATGGTGTTGAGCGCGACGTGGGAATCGGCGGGCTTGACGCCGTCGGGGAGTTCGACGTTGGCCAGCTTCGTACGCCCGATGACACGCTCCTGTTCCTCGACGGTCAGCGACTGCCAGGCCGCCAGGTCGTGCAGGTACTTCTGCGCGACCACGTAACTGCCGCCGCGAAACCGCGGATCCTCCTCGCCGACGAACACGGCCTCGGCCGCGGTCTGGCCCTCCGGGTTCTCGCTGCCGTCGACGAAGCCGAGCAGGTCGCGCTCGTCGAAGTACTTGAAGCCGTGCACCTCGTCGACGACCGTCACGGCGGGGCACAGCTCGGTGATCAACCGGGCCAGCTCGAAGCAGAGATCCATGCGCCGGGCGCGCAGGTGGAACAGCAGGTCGCCCGGGGTGGCCGGCGCATGGTGGCGAGGGCCGTGCAGAGGTTGGAAGGGATGCAGGTCGCGGGGCGTAGGGCCATCGAGCAGGCGCTCCCAGCCCGCGGCGCTGAAGCCGACGACGCAGGTGAGGTCGTCGGCGGGCGCGCGGAAGGCCACCGACCGGATCAGACCCGGCAGATCCTGGAGCGCCGCGCGTACGGCCGCCTCGCCGCCGGGCGCCACGGTGGCCACGAGGAACACGGCTGCCCCGGCAGGTGGCCTGACAACGGACTGAGTCGCCACCATAGGGCTCCCAACGCCTTCGAGCAGGGACAAGGTCAGATTATCCGTCGTGGATCTCCCGAAACCCCACGGGGTCAGCCGGTGGACAGACCGAAGGGGTTGCCCTGTGGGTCCATGAGCCGCCCGCGCGAACCGTCTCGGCCGGCGTCGACGGTGGCGCCCAGGCTCCTGGCTCTTTCCACCGTGCCCCGCTCGTCCGCGACGCGGAACAGCGGCATGGCGTAGTCCTCGCCGTACAGGCCAAGGTCGGCCATGCCGCCGATCCACCGATGGTCAGGACCGAACACCTTGTAGTACGAGCCCGGCGCGCTCGGGTCCAGTTCGAAGGTCCAGCCGAAGCACTCGAAGTAGAACTCCTTCGTGGTGTCCACCACGGTGGTGCCGATCTCGAACCCGTCCAGCGCGCCCTCGACGATCTCGGGTGGCTGCTGCCGGTCGTCGGAGTAAAGGGTGAACGGGTTACGCAGCGGGTCGCGCAGTCTCGCGTAGACGATGCCCTGGCGCCCTGGCGCGCCCGCCTGCGTCGACGGTGTCACCACCGCGGCACCGGCCAGCTCGATCTTCCCCAGTTCCCCGGGCACATCGCGGGCGAGAATCGACAGGCTCAGCTCGTCGCCGGGGGTGAAGATCCCGCCCATCGGCCGCGTCCCGTCGCGTGCGACGATCTCGGTGTACTCCGGCGAACGCGACTCGAACGTCCAGCCGAACAGCCCGCCGTAGAATCGCGCGATGCTTTCGACGTCCGACGTGCCGATCTCAAACCATCCCACCATGCCCGGGGAAATGTCGCTCATGGTCCGTGCATCGCCTCATTCCGGCAATCGCTAACGACCACCCGGGTTAGCAGCCGGTCAAACCCGGCGCAGGCGGCGGAGCCACATGTGGTCGGATACGCGATCACGGCGTTCGACAGCGGCGCCGGGCCGGGATCTACCGGGGGGCCTGTGCCGTCGGCCGTGGCGATCGGCCTGTCGATCTGGAGATCAGCCTGGTGTGCTGTTCGCGCTCGCTGGCGAGTCGTGGAGCCCACACAGGTTCCTCACTCGGAGCGGCCGCGGGCTCCTCGCGGTAGAAGATGTCGATGTCGACCTCCTCGCCGCCCATGACCACCGTGTCCCACGCGTCGCTGATGACCAGGATGCGCAGGGTCTCAGCCGACAGCCGGCCGAGGTAGGCACGCAGGGCGGCGTCGTCGGGCAGGCCGGACACACGCTGTGACAGACGGCCCCGGATGAGCCCGAGCCGGTCCATCAGCGTGTCGATGTCCGCCGCGACCTGTTCGTCCGAGCTCGGAGCGGCCTGCGCCTCGGCGCAGCCCTTGGTGATGTTGTCCTTGATGGCACGGGTGACGCCGTTCTCGTCGGTGGTGACCATTGCCTGCCAGGCGCGGCTCTTGTGCCGGTACTGGAGCATCGCCATGGCCGCTTCGTGGCGGATGAAGTCCGCGTCGCGGAAGGCCCGCCCGCGCCAGGCCTGGTTGAGCGACCGGGCCAGAGAGATGGCCGAGGCCAGCCCGCTGTTGAGCCCGCGCCCCGGCCAGAAGTGGATGGCGTTGGCGGCGTCGCCGAGCAGGAAGCCGTACGTGCCCGGGGTGGTGGACGTCGGGGCGTGCAGGCGCGCGGTGAAGCGCGGCCGCTGCACCATGTCGAGCCGGAACGCGGTGACGGCGCTGAGGTTGGACTCGGCCACGCCGAACATCGTCAGCCCTTCCTGCACCCGCCGCCACAGGGCGGACCCCTTGATCAGGGCGGGCAGGAACAAGGTGCCGTGGGTGGAGCAGTGGAAGTCGCCGTCGCCGGTGCGGCCCATCATGCACGGGTTGGCGGCGACGCACTCCTCGAACACGCGACGGACGGGATCGATGCCGATGACCTCCTGGGCCTCCTCGTCGGTGAGTCGCATGTTGAGGAAACCCTCGCCGCCCAGGGCGTTGAGCAGGTAGCGGTTCTGGGCCACGGTCAGCAGGACCGACATGGCGTCAGGCAGGTCGGACTTGACGCGCAGGCCCAGCACGACATCTTGCAGGTGCCGGCCGTTCAGGGAGTAGATCGAACTGTCGGCGGTGCCGAACTTGCCGGTGAAATGCTCCCGCGTGCGCGAACGGCCACCCTCGCAGATGGCCAGCACATGATCCTGCTTCGCGCTGTCGCCGTGCTCGTCGGGATTGAAGCGCGTGGGGACGAGCCGGATGCGGTCGGGCTTCTCGTTGGCCAGCTCCAGCAGCGTGTCCTCGATGTAGGAGATGCGGAGGTTGCGTGGGGCGTGCCCCCGGATGGAGTCGGGGCCGGGCGGCCACATCTCGGAGTACGCCCCGGGCCTGAACAGCCGGGCCTGCACCGGGCCGGGGAGGTTCAGGTATTGGCGGCTCTGGACCGTGACGACCTGCTGGCGCCGTACATTGCCCTGATCTTGTCCCTTCCACGCGACCTGAGAACCATCCTGGGTCCAGCGGCCGTCGTAGACGGTGACGGCGACCCGTGAGTCCATGAGGTGCTCCAGGAGGAGCGCGAAGCTCAGCCCGACGGGCCCACCTCCGGAAACGGTCACCCGGAGTACCGGCCCCGGATCGACCGTCGGCACGGGTCCGCTCGCCTGCGACAGCGCGGATCCGCCGTAGACCGTCGCGTCGTCGTCGTTGTCGTCGGAGGGGAGGAAGCGGAACTGCTCGTCGCCGATCGTGATCAGGTCGCCCGGTTGGAGCACCTGTGAGGTGACGCGCTTGCCGTTGACCAGCGTTCCGTTGCGGCTTCCCAGGTCATGCAGGATGTAATGCCCTGCCTCGTGGCGTATCTCGGCGTGGCGGCGCGAAGCTCGTTCGCTGGAGAGCACCACGCCGCAGTCTTGCCTGCGGCCGAAGGTGGTCGGCGTGTCACCGAGCGGGAAGCGGCGGTCAGTGAGGGGGCCGTCGTGTCCGACGATGGCAGCGGGCATGATGCCTTCCTTATCGTGACAAGAGATCTAGTCATCGATGAGTCCATGTCCATCATGTGCGACCAAAAGCAGCTGCGTAAGTGGAAAGTACGCACATCGGTTCAGTTGGCGATGTGTGTCCCGATCGAGGGCCGGCGCATGGGCGAAGTGCCGGCCGGTCGCCACCGGAGGTGTCGTGATCGGACGCCTCCGGCGTTCCTGGCACGTCCCCGATTGTCCTTGCTACACGAGTGTCCCGCCGGAGACGTCCAGGTGGTGCCCGGTCATGTACCGGCTGTCGTCGGAGGCGAGGAAGGCCACCGTGTCGGCGATGTCCTCCGGTGTGCCCAGCCGGCCCAGTGGCGACAGGGATGACAGCCAGGCCAGGGCCTCGCCGACCAGGCGGCCCTGGTGCATGTCGGTGTCGATGACGCCGGGCGCCACGGTGTTGACGGTGATGCCGCGCGGCCCCAGTTGCTTGGCGAGGACCGAGGTGAGCACGTCCAGCGCCGCCTTGGACATGGCGTAGTCGATCGCCGAGGGCATGGCCATGCCGCGGGTGAGCATCGTACCGATCGTGATGATCCGCCCGCCGTCTCTCAGCCGCGGCAGAGCGAGCTGCGTGACGAAGAACGGAGCCGTGCTGTTGACCGCGAACAGCCGCTCGAAGCCCTCCCTGGTCACACCCGCGATCTCGGCCTGGCCGCCGAGGATTCCCGCGTTGTTGACCAGGATGTCCAGGCCGTCGGCGTGCGCGTCGAACGCGGCCCACAGTGTTTCGGCGTCTCCGGGCACGCCCAGCTCGGCCTGGACGGCGAAAGCCTGCCCGCCTGACGCTTCGATGTCCGAGACCGTGTCCTTGGCGGCCGTGTGGTTGCTGCCGTAGTGCACGGCTACGCGGGCGCCCTGTCGTGCCAGCCGGGTGGCGATGGCCCGGCCGATTCCCCTGCTCGCGCCGGTCACCAGCGCTGTCCTGCCGGTCAATGTCGTCATGCTGATCAGGCCTTTCTGCTGAACGGGGTAGGGGGTTCGGCGTCCTGCGGCACGTGCGCCCAGCACGTCACCTGTTCCAGGAGGCCCGTGCGGGTCGTTGGGCCGCCCATCGCTCGATGACGTCGGCCTGAGCTATCGGACATGGTGTTCTCCGTTCATCTGTGCGGCCCCTTTCATGGCCTCGAACAGCGTGTTCTCGCTCTGGGATCCGGTCAGCGGAGGCAGCCGCCCGATCAGGAAGACCGGTACGCCGGTGACGCCGAGTCGGCGTACCCGCTCGAGCCGGGCGTGCAGTTCGCCGGCCGGCACGCCGTCCATGACGACGCCGATCTCGGCGGCCAGCCGGGCCAGGGTGGCGGGATCGCCGATGTGCAGTCCGTCGGTGAAGTGCGCGCGGAAGAGGCGTTCCACCATCGGCTCGGTCTTGTGCTGGAGGGCGGCGCTCGCGATGAGCCGGTGCGCCTCGAAGGTGCCGGTGGCGATGGCCTTGCCGTACTCGAACCGCAGGCCCTCCAGCGCCGCGCGCGCGGCGAAGCTCGCCGTGCCGGCGGCGGTCTCAGGGCCGAAGGTCTGCTCCAGGACGGTGAGCAGCGGCCGCCCTTCGGCGGAGGCACCGGGGGCGAGTTCGAAGGGCAGGACCTCGACGGTCACCGCGACGTCCTGGGCCCGGAGCCGGTCTGCCGCGCGGATGAGGCGGCTGTGGCCGAGGTAGGAGTGCGCGCAGATGACGTCCAGGACGATCTTCACGTGCACGCTCTGTGCGCTGTTCCGCATGTGGGTCCTCATGGTGCTGCGATGGCTGGCGCCGAACATCGCTCTCCTTTCGCGTACCTCGTACTCGAAAGGAACCATAGCCATTCGGGTACCATGTACGCAAACAGAGGGGGTGCAGATGCCCGACGAGGAACCGACCAGCATCTGGATGCTCCCGGAACGCCAGGAGCGCTCCGGGCCTGGGCGACGGCCCGGCTACAGCCGCGAGCAGATCACCCGGAAGGCGGTCCAGATCGCCGACGCCGAAGGCGTGGAGGCCACCACCATGCGCCGGATCGCCGGCGAGCTGGGCACCGGCGCCATGTCGCTCTACCGGTACGTACCGAAGCGCGATGACCTGTTCGACCTCATGATCGACATGGTGATGGGCGAGATCGAGCTCCCGGGCGGCCCGTCCGGCGACTGGCGCTCCGACCTCTCACTGGTCGCCCACCGGGTCCGCGCCGCCGGCCTGCGCCACCCCTGGCTGATCGCGCTGCTCACCGGCCGTCCGACCCTGGGCCCACACCTGCTGCGCGTGCACGAGTTCGCGCTCGGCGCACTCGACCGGCGCGGCCTCGACATCGACGACATCACCGGCTTCGTCGGCATGCTCGACGACTACGTCCACGGCGCGATCCGCCGCGAGATCGGCTGGCTGGAGGAGGCCCGCCGTACCGGCATGGATCCCGAACGTTGGAAGCGGGACTACATCGGGCCGTACGTGCGACAGGTCGTCGAATCGGGTGCCTATCCGCTGTTCAGCCGCTCCCTGCTGGAATCCCGCACCGCCCACCTCCCTCCCGCGGAGCGTTTCCAGCACGGGCTGGATCGCGTGCTCGACGGGATCGGTGTGCACATCACCCACGACCTGGCGTGTCCTGGCCATTCCGCTGGGAAGGACGGTGGGGCAAAGCCCTCATGCCCGAAGCCCCGCGCCACCCCCTGAAGAAGGAAGGTCACCGATGAGCGTGACACAGTTTCCGCTGACCCTGCGCGTCACCGTGAGCGGAGCGACTCCGGACGAGATCAGAGAGAACGCCAGGGCTCAGGCCCTCAACTTCTTCGGTGCTACCGCCGAACTCGACGTCATCAGTGCCGAAGCCGAGTCGGACGGCGAGCACCACAACCGCTACCGCGCCACCGTCGTCTTCCGGCGGGTCGCGGGATGACCGTGGGCATCGTCGGGCAATCGAGTCGCGGCCTGGCGTTGAGCGGACGGCCGGCGCCGGCCGTTCTGGCACAAAAAAGCCCGCGCCATGACGCGAGAATATTCTCGCACGCCACAGCACAGGTCGATTCCTTCGCGAACTCGGCTGAGATCAGCTCTTGTCGCGAATCACATCGTAGTTGGCGAATTCGATCGGGCCCTCGCACAGCTTGGTCATTTGGGCGTTGAACCGGTCGGTTTCCGGCAGCTTGTTGTTGCGCTGGGCGTCTTCGTAGGAATTGAACTCCACGATGGCCATGTAGTGGTCGGGGCGGTCGTGATGCCTCGCTACGACCTCGCGTTTCACGGTGCGCGTGCTCTTGGTCTGCGTCCGCCACTCGTTCATGAGCGACTCGACTTCGCCGGCGCGTTTGGTGTCGAATTCCAGAATCTGTACGAAGCTCATAAGAGCCTCCCTCTTTTCTTGGCTTGCATTCCTCAGCTAATGCTCTTTTGGCGTAAATAGCAAGGAAATTTCGTGCGGATTATCGAATTCCACTCTCGGCATAAGGTGGTGAGCGGTTCGCGCCGGAGGCCGGAAGTTCCACGCTCATCGGTTTCGGTGATGACCAGACAGGTCCTTGCTCATTTCCGCACCGCAGGCCGGGGGCGGATGCTGGTACTCAGAGCAGTCGCCTGACCGCAGCCGGTATCCGCCGGTGCGAGGTCGGCGGTGAAGGGAAATCGCGATGAGTCTGCGGTGGGAGATCAAGAACAAGGTACAAGCCCTCAAGGGCTGGGCGAGGCAGCGCTTCGGCCGCGCCACCGGCAACCGGCGCCAGCAGGCCGAGGGCAAGACCGATCGGATCGCGGGCAATCTGAAGCAGGCCGGCGGGAAGGCCGGGGACGCCTTCAAGCGCTGATCCCCCTCTTCGGCGAGGCGGTCCACCGGGTCCAGGTCGCGAGCCGGGGTTCGCATCGCCTCGGCAGTGGTCATCCTGGGGCTGATCGCCTGGCCATGGGCCGGCGCAGCTCCTTCGGCACGAGCCTGAAGCCCGCCTGCCAGGTCGGTGGTCAGGTCTGCTGAGCCGGCCCGAGCGTGATCAGGGTGTGGATGCCGTTGAGGAGGCAGGCGAAGTCCGAGTCTCGTACGTCTGGGGAGTGGTGGTCGAAGCGGCCGGCGGCCTCGCTGGTGGCGAAGCCCAGGATGGCGGTGCTGATGAGGCGTTCGGCGCGGGCGGCCTGCTCGGCGTCGAGCCCGGCCTGACGCAGGGCGGCGCAGACGCTGTCGCGCACCTGGCGGGCTTGCCCGGTCGCCGCGGGCCGCTGCAGCAGGAGCGGGAAGACGGCGGGGTGGCGGGCGGCCGTGCTTCTGAGGGCGCCGGCCAGGTATTGCAGCCGCTCCTGCCACGGTAGTTCGGCGGCGGGCGGCGGCAGCTCGGTGAGCAGGACCTCCACCAGCCCGTCCAGCAGATCGTCCTTGCCTGCGACGTGCCGGTACAGGGCCATCGCGGTGACGTCGAGGCGGGCGGCGACGGCGGCCATGGTGACGCCGGTCAGGCCGTGTTCGTCGGCGATGGCCAGCGCGGCGTCCAAGATGGCGGGTCGGCTGATCTGTGCGCGGCGTCCCATGGAATAAGTATATGACATATGCTTACCTCATATACAAACCGAGAGGTAAGCCATGCGGATTCTGCTGTCGGACGGGTCGGGACTGACCTCGCGCCAGTGCGCCGCCCTCCTGTCACGCGCCGGGCATGTGGTCGAGGCGCTGTCTCCAGACCCTCTGTGCATCTGCGCGTTCACCCGGCACGTGCGCCGGGTTCACCGCGTGCCCGCCTTCGGCGACGACCCGTTCGGCTGGCTCGAAGCGGCCCTGGCCGCGTACACGACCGGTGACTTCGACGTGCTGCTGCCCACCCAAGAGCAGGTGGCGGTGCTGTCGCGGGCCGCGGATCGGCTGCAGGGACTGGGCGTCGCCACCGCGGTGCCGCCCTTCGCCGCGCTGGCGATGGTGCAGGACAAGGTCTCGGCCTTCGCCACGCTCGACAGGCTCGGGCTGCCCCAGCCGCCGTCGGCGATCATCACCAGCGCGCAGGAGTGGGCCGCATGGCATGATTTCCCCGCCTACCTCAAAACGCCGATCGGCACCGCGACCAGCGGTGTACGCCGCCTGGACGGGCCGGGCGACCTGAGCGACCCCGGCTGGCCGGCCGAGGACGGCCTGCTCGTACAGCGCGAGGTGCCCGGACCACTGGTGATGGTCCAGTCGGTGTTCGCAGCGGGCGAGCTGGTCGCCTTCCACACCTGTCTCCGGACCGGCCAAGGGGCGCGGGGCGGCGCCAGCCACAAGCGGGGCGTCGAGTTGCCCGCCGTCCGCGAGCACGTCCGGGAGCTGGGCGGCGCTCTCGGGTGGCACGGCGCGCTGTCGGCCGACGTCATCCTCGGCGAGCAGGGACCGGTCTTCATCGACATCAACCCGCGGTTGGTCGAACCGATGAACGCCCTGCTCTCCGGGGTGGACCTGGTCTCGCCGCTGCTGCACCTCGCACGCGGCCGCCCGCCCACCCCGCAGCCGCCGGGGACGCCTGGCGTGGCCACCCATCAACTGCTGCTGGCCGTCCTGGGCGCGGCCCAGCACTCCGAGCGGCGCAGCGCCGTACTGGGGGAGTTCGTGGCCGCGACCCTGCACCGGCGCGGCTACGCGCACAGCAAGGAGGAACTGACCGCCGGGTTCGATTCGCGCAGCGCACTGCTGTTGGCGCTCGCCCTGGGCGCCACACTCGCCCGCCCGGCCTCCTGGCGATGGTTCGCCTCGGGCAGCGTCGCCGCCTACGCCCTCAGCCCGGCAGGCTGGCGGCACATCCTGGAGCATCAGCCCGCCGGCCGGGACCGCGCGACGAGCCTGTGGCCCCTGGCCCCGGCGAAGGTCGGCGAGATCACGCCCGGGGTCCATGAGTGAGCCGCGCGGTGAAACTCCGGCCGACGAGCCTCTCCGTGCGTTCACGCCACCGCGTGGCGCTTAGAGTGGGGGGAGACGGCCCGGATGGGCGCCGCCCGGGTGGGAAGGGGTGGCGGGCATGGAGTTGCGTCAGTTGCGCTATTTCGTAACGTTGGCCGAAGAGTTACATTTCGGCCGGGCCGCCGCGCGCGAGCACATCGTGCAGTCCGGGCTGAGCCAGCAGATCCAGCGGCTGGAACGAGAGCTGGGCGTGCGGTTGCTGGACCGCAGCACTCACCACGTCGACCTGACCCCCGCGGGCGCGGCCTTCCTCGTCGAGGCCCGCCAGATCCTCGATCACGTGGGCCGAGCAGGGCAGGCAGCGCGCAACGCCGTCACGTCCGCACCCACGCTGAGGGTCGGCATCATCGACGCCGGCTACGATTCCATGCCGCAGATCCTGCGCGAACTCCAGCGCACCCATCCCGACGTCACGATCCATCAGGTCGAAGCGGGCACCCCCGAGCAGTACCGGCAACTGGCCGACGGCCGCCTGGACATCGCCATCGGACACGCCTCCCACGCCCCGGCCGAGGTCACCTCCAAGCTGATCAGGCTCGATCCGCTCGGCGTGCTGGTGCCCGACGACCACCGATTCGCCGAACTCGACGGTGTGCCTGTCGCCGCCCTGGTCGACGAACTCGTGCTGCTCGGCGAGGAGTCGCAGACCCCAGAGCTCAACCGGTTCGTCATCACGCTGTGCCGCTCGGCCGGGTTCGTGCCCGCCATCTACGAGGGCACCGTGCAGAGCAGCCGCGCCGCCGCCGACCTCGTCCTGCAGCACCGCTGTGTGCACTGCGTCCCCTCCTCCTTCCGTACCTCCAACCGGCCGGGCACCACCTGGCGGCCCCTGATCGAACCCGCCACGCACTACCCGTGGTCACTGCTGTGGCACGACGCCAACCCCTCGCCCCACATCGCCACCGTCATCGACAGCGCCCGGCACCTGGCCGAGCGGCTCGGCTGGCTGGAACCCATCAGCCCAGCCACCGGGCCTGTTCCGGGCGGAGAGACTCCGAGCATCACCAGCCCCAGCGATGAGCCCGTCTGAGACGCGAGCGTTGACGGCTGCGTGCGCCACGAAGCCTGGTGAGCGGGATCCTTCCGCGCGGCGAGATCGCGGGGGCCGGCGTGGCGTCAGATCATGATCAGGAAGTGGTGGTCCAAGCCAGTGATACGCAGCAGCCTGGCGATGCGTGGCGGAACGCCGGTCAGGGCGAGTGTGATGCCCCGGGCCTTCGCACGGTCCTGCACGCCGATCAGCACGCCCAGCCCGCCCGCGCCGCAGAAGGTGACCTGGGACAGGTCCAGGACGAGCAGGCCGGTGCTGCTGCCGAGGGCGTTGATCAGCTGCCGGCGTAGCCGCGCTGTGGTGAAGATGTCGATGTCCCCCGACAGATGTACGAGGGTCGGCGCGGCGGTGTTGATGACGGTCATGGGAGTTCCTCACTGGCGAAGCTGAAAGTACGAGATGCCTTGCCGGCCGGAGATCGGTCCGCCGCCAGAATGGGTGGTGCCCTGAACCTGCTCGATCCGGACGGCAGGCGGCACACGGGTCACGCCGGGGACGGTCCGCGGGGTGAGGTCGTGTCCTGGCCGATGACCGGCCGGCTCTCGTTCGCCTTTTCGGCAGGGCTGCCGGTGGTCGCCGCGCGGAAGGTGGGGTGGGGTGGCAGGCTCGCGAGGGTGAGGATGTCGTCGAGCGCCAGACCGGTGGTGTCCTGAGCGGTGAGCTTGAGCGTGGCTTCGGCGGCGCCGGCGGCGGTGCCCGGCGGGATGATCAGCAAGAGGACCGGCTCGCCGCCCGCGAAGCCGAGAGTGATCACGCGTCGGTCGGTGTGACGGAACCAACTGACGCGGACCTGCCGCCCGCGGGCCGGGATGCGGCGTGGGACGTGCTGCCACACGTCGCCGTGCAGGCCGATGTGGAGCGTGACTCGGTCAAGGAGCCGGTCGACGCCGGCGATGAGACCGGGCAGTTCGGCCGCCATGTCGGGGGAGTAGGGCCACCAGGCCCCGTTTACCGTGGCCTGCCGGTTCGGTACGGGGTGGAGACTGAGCCGCAGCGCGGAATCGACTCGCGGGATCGAGGATGAGGCGGGGCCGAGCGGTGCGGGTTGAGAAAGAAGCGTCGGCGTCATGGTCGCCTGACCTGTCCGGGCCCCTCAGCAGGGCCGGTGGGGTGGTTCGCCGTGGGCGACGCCGACTTGAGTGCCAACGCTCGAAAAGTCCTCGGTACTTTCATGGTACCTCGTGCCTGGTCATGAACACGTTTGTTCACTTTGTTCCGTCCGCACCGGCGCGACCTTCGCTGGGGCGGCATCCCGTACCATGCCGTCGCCGCCCAGCGCCTGGCTGGCCGCGGCGCCGAGCAACCGCGCGGCGTCGGCCACCTCGACGAGCTGATCAGGCGTCATCGCCGCCAGGCAGACGGCGAGCCGCTGCCGGTCGCCGTCGAGGGCCATGCTCATCGCGTTCCGAAGGGCGAGAGACCGCGAGGCTGAGACGATCGCCTCCAAGACACCGGTCAGGGCCTGGTCCACACCGTTGGCGGGATCCGCCCACTGCGGAGGTCGAGCATTCGACATCATTCACCTGCCGTCCGTGAGCTCCGAGCATGTCAGACCCGTCGGGCCGGCTGCTCGATCGGCCGGTCTCGGCACCCGAGGCTTCGGTTATCAGCTCAGGAGATGAGCTGCGCGTGAATTGCCCGTTTCCTCCGGCCGCATGCTCCTGTGCGCTGTAGGGGCCAACGCGGATCTCAGCCTCTACCGGCTGCCGGCAGCCTGGCCGATGACCTAGCGGGAGACGAGCATGACCGAGAGCACAGACACCAAGCCGCCCATCGTCCTCATCCATGGGCTGTGGCTGACCCCGCGCGCCTGGGAACACTGGATCGAGCGCTACACGGGGCTGGGCCACGAGGTGTTCGCCCCGGCCTGGCCGGGCATGGAGATCGAGGTCGAAGCCCTGCGCAAGAGCCCGGAAGTCATGAACGGCCTGGGCGTCACCGAAGTGGCCGACTTCTACGAGAAGATCGTCCGCGAGCAGGCTCGGCCGCCCCTCATCGTCGGCCACTCCTTCGGCGGCCTGATCACGCAGATCCTGCTCGACCGCGGTCTGGGCGTCGCCGGTGTCGCGATCCACCCCGCGCCGATCAAGGGCGTGCTGCGACTGCCGATCAGCAGCCTGCGTTCGGCCTTCCCCGTCCTGTCCAACCCCGGAAACCGTTCCAGGACCGTGGCCCTGAGCGCCGGCCAGTTTCATTACGCGTTCACCAACACCCTGACCGCGCAGGAATCGGAAGCGATCTACCAGCGTTACCACGTGCCCGCGCCTGGCCGGCCGCTGTTCCAGGCCGCCACCGCCAACCTGCGACGGCACGCCGCCACCAGAGTCGACGTGCACAACGACACCCGTGCCCCGCTGCTCCTGATCGCCGGTGGCGCCGACCACACCGTCCCCGTCACGCTGGTACGCGAGACCTACCAGCGCTACCGCAAGTCCCGTGCGGTCACCGACTACCAGGAGTTCGCCCGCATGCCGCACTTCGCCCTCGGCGCCCCCGAATGGGAGAAGGTCGCCGACCACGTCCTGCACTGGGCGCAGCGGCACATCACACGCCACGCCAGAAAGCACCGCGGAGACACGCCATAGGAGCGGCCACGTCGGTCGGACGGGCTTGTGCCGCTGCGAACGGGAGGGAGAGCACGCGTGGTTCGGCGTCGTGGCCGTGGCAGAGGTCCTCGCCACGTCGATCGGCTCGCAGTGGATCGGCAGGATCCCGTCAATCTTCACCGGATGCTCTTGTACGTCAGATGGCGACCACGGGCGGGCCGCCGGTCAGGACGTGGGCGGGTACTGCTCCGGTGGAGGGCCGGCGCCCTCGGTGGAACCCGGCGGCTGCACCTCGCTGGTGCGTGTCACCACTGACCGGGCCAGGTCGGTGAGGTGCTGGTGGTGGCTGCGGGCGTGGTGGCGCAGCAGGCTGAACGCCTCGTCCATGGGCAGGGTGTGGCGTTCGCTGAGCATGCCCTTGGCCTGTTCGATGATCACCCGGCTGGACAGGGCGTGCTGCAGTTGCTCCGACAACATCTGGCTCTCGCGGATGGCCCGTTCCTGCAGCAGGCCGATGGTGGCGATGTCGGCCATCGCCTGGGCCAGCGCGGCGGTGCCCGCGTCCAGCTCGCCCGGCTGCCGCTGGAACAGGTTCATCGCGCCGATGATCTGCTCGCGCAGCCGCATCGGCAGCGCGCTGACCGCGCCGAAGCCCGCCAGGCGGGCCTGCTCGGC
This sequence comes from Nonomuraea sp. NPDC050643, assembly GCF_040654715.1. Taxonomy (NCBI): domain Bacteria; kingdom Bacillati; phylum Actinomycetota; class Actinomycetes; order Streptosporangiales; family Streptosporangiaceae; genus Nonomuraea; species Nonomuraea sp. NPDC050643. The sequence continues at coordinate 26,670 of NZ_JBFAIM010000045.1, forward strand.
GAACCGCGGCCAGGCGCCGGCCTGCGGGCCGCTCAGGTCGGCGCAGTGCACCGGCCGCCCGGAACGGAAGCAGACCAGACAGGGACCTTGGTCGTTCTGGAGCTGGAACAGCTCCAGCAGCCGGGTCTGCTCGCTGGAGGCGCCCATCAGTTGCAGCCGGCCGCGCTGGTCGGTGACCAGCAGGCCGACGGCGTCCACTCCGAGCAGGTCCATACATCGTTCGGCCAGGCCGTGCATGAAGTCGATGAGGTCGAACCCGGTCACCAGCGTGTCCGCCAGCGCGATGAACGCCTCGGCCACCTGCCGTTCCGGGCCCCGGGGCGGGGGAGTCTCCACGTTCGGCAGCCTACGCTCGCTCACCCCGCCCACGCAGAGAACCCGCTGACCCGGGAGAACCGGCCGGCCCGCATCCGAAGGACACCTCGCCCTCACCGTACGCTCTCCGCCCGGCGAAAGAACCAGACGAGCGGGCTCGGTCGCGGGGGTGGAATCGCGGAGGTCAGAGCAGGATGTGATCCAGCCCGGTCAGCCGCAGCAGCCGCGCCATGAGCAGCGGCACCGCCACCAGCCGCAGCCGCCCTCCCGCCCGCACGGTCATGAGATGGCTGACCACCAAGGCCGACAGTCCTTGCGCGTCGATGAACGACACCCCGCCCACATCCAGCACCACATCGGCCGGCCGCTCCCGCAGGGCCTGGCGCACCGCCGTGCACAGCGCCGGCTTGCCGATGACGTCCAGTTCCCCGCACACCACCAGCGTGCCCTGTTGCCGGCCGTTCTGAATCGTCACGCCACCCACCGCCGCTCCCGCCCTCTTCGTCAGGGGGCCGGCCGAGATGCCCCCTCCGGCGTCCCGGCTGGAGCATCGATGCCCTGCGGATCCGCCTCCGTCACCGTCCCCCTTGGTCTCCCCACCAGCGGGTACGGCTCTTTGCCTGAGGTGCGTGTCGCGGGGTCTGGGCGGCACGGGCAGCTACGTACGAACACGCACCACCACACGACCGAACTATCGCTCATAGTCATCGATCGCATACAAAGAGAAGTGTAACGCCGGTACCGCAAACGTGAAGCGCGTTTCCATCACTCCAGCGACGGTGAGCACACTCCTGCCGTCACGATGGGACCGCCGCGCAGGACCTGTCCCGCAGCGGCCGGCCGGATACCGGCTCGATCCGAGGCGTGGTCCACAGCCGCCGCAGGTCGTCGATGGCGGAGATGTCCGGCAGGTCCTTGGGACGGCGCGCGGACGCCTTCCACGCGAGGACGTCTCCCAGCCGCGTGGCCTCGATCCCGAACACTTTCACCTTGTCAGCGGTCGGAATGATCTCGTCGATAACGATGTCGCCGCTCATGCTCTCGGGGCTGACCCAGCATGCGTGTAGTCGGGGATGTTCCGTCACCCGCTGCAGGCCAGGTCCGTCCGTACGGCTCGAAGCCGGCGCCGGCCTCCGGAGAACGCCGTTCACCGTTTAGGCCGACCAGGTCACGCCTGCCGTGAGAGCCCGGACAGGCCGGCCAGCGCCGCCCCGATGGCCTTGCCGCTGCCCAGCCGGGATCCTTTCGCCGACGGCGCGGCTGTACCGGGCAGGAACGGTGAGGTCGCCGCCACGGGGATGCGCAGGGGGACGGTCGCCGTCGGCTTGTGCTTCGGCGGCCACAGATCTGCCACGTGCCGGAGTTGTTCACGCGCGCCGGCAGCGTCCAGCCGTGTGGCAGGGTTCTTGTCGAGCAGGCCGGCGAGCACGGCCGCCAGCGGTCCGGCCCTTTGGAAGGGGTCGGGTGGCTCGGCGAGCACAGCCACGAGCGTATGAATCGCCGTGTCACGGCAGAAGGGGGGCCGCCCTTCGACGGCCATGAAAAGGGTGGCGCCCAGCGACCACAGGTCCGACTGCCGGCAGGTATCGCCGGTGACCCGCTCAGGAGCAAGGAAGGCCATGGTGCCGGTCAGCGCTCCGGTCTGGGTGACGGGGGCCTCGCCGTCCATCGCGGCGATGCCGAAGTCGGTCAGGACCACGCGACCGTCATGGGCCAGCAGCACGTTGTCCGGCTTGACGTCCAGGTGCACGATCCCGGCCGCGTGAGCTGCGCACAACCCCTGCAGCACGTCCAGCCCGATGTTCGCCACCGCGCGCGGAGACAGCGGCCCGTCCTGGGCCACCCTTTGACCGAGCGTTCGAGAGCGCACCAGTTCCACCACGATCCAGGGTTGACCGGATACCTCGACGACGTCGTACACGCCCGCGACATTCGGGTGGCTGATGCGCGCCATGGCGCGTGCCTCCTGACGTGTGCGCTCGGCCAGGATCGTCCGTTCCGGCCCGGCGGGCAACGGCACCTCCTTGATCGCGACCTCGCGGGTCAGCAGCTCATCATGGCCGTGCCAGACCGTTCCCATGCCGCCTCGCCCGAGAGGTTGGAGCAGCCGGTAGCGATCGGCGAGAAGAGAGGGGTCCAACGGTGCGTCGAGTCCGCGATGTTCACCGGCCGCATCGACGCCAGTCCTCCCCATATTTACCTTCCTGTCCGCTGGCCGTCGCTGGGGCGCCGACGCTGACGCACGCCGCCCGAAGACAAGCCAGACAGCTTAAGCCAAAGCCGCTGACCAGCGGACGGCTACCGGCGTTTCGAGCAAAGCTCATCACCGCAGCCGATCACCGATCGGATCCCTTCGGCAGGCCGATCCGGGCCTGCGGTTCTCATCGCCCGTGCCGCCACCGGTGATCGGCTGGGGTGATGAACTCTTCTGGGATTGGCCGTGTCCGTACCGTGCGCGGGGATGTTGGCTCAAGGAGAACGAGTTCGCGCGGCTGTTCCGCATGACGGGCTGTCGACCACGGTGAACGCTCACTGGCCACCAGCACCGCGGCACTCGTCGAGGCCGGCGCCGAGAATCGCCCGCAACCGGCCGCCGATGCCCGTGACCGCCACCCGACCCTGCACGGCGACCTCGAGAGAGTTGATCGTATGGACGGCCGCAACGACGAAGAACGTCTCGACCACGCCACGGTGCCGGTCCCCACGTCTGACAAGCTCGTCTTCGACCCGGCGGCCGAACCCGCGCCGCCCCAACGCGGCTCGTTGCTCGGCAGCGACCCGAGCGGTGTGCTGGAGCGCTGGCACGATCTCCAAGCGTCCTTCGTGGACGACCCGCGCGAAGCCGTCCAGCGAGCCGACTCGCTCATGGACGAAGTGATGACCGCCATCCGCGAGACCCTGGAACGCCGCCTGGGTGAGCTCCGGGAGCCCTGGAAGAACACCGACCAGGACGACACGGAAACCGAGCGACTGAGGATGGCCCTGCGCGCCTACCGCAACGTCTTGCACAAGCTGATGCCGCTCGCCGACGACCACGCCACGCGGTGAGGTCCTGCGGCTGCGCGACACGCCCGCCACGACCGGCACGCCCGGACTGGACGCGGCGATGCCGGAGAGCACCACCGAGAAATCCAGGGCCCTCGCCTACGTCGCCGGCACGTTGTCGGGGCTGCGCGATCGGCCCATCCGGGCGCGCCGGTCATCGACGATGCCGAGGATGAGGAGAGCCAGGTTGGCGGTGATGGCCGCGCCCGTGATCGTGGTCATCGCTCCGGTGAGGCCCTCGGCGACGGAGAAGCCGGACCAGGCTCCCGCGAGTGCCCCGGCCAACGCCGCCGCCAAGCCCCGGTATCGGGCCCGAGGCGCCCAGTCGCGGTGGACCCAGGCCCAGTAGGCGCCGAGCCCGATGGCCGTGCCCATGGGCGGCACGGTCATGAGCAGGTCACCGAAGAACGCCGCCGGCCACAGGCTCGGCACGATCAGCACGGTCAGGAACCAGCCGCCGAGGCCGAGGAACACCGGGGTCAGGACGCGCAGCCAGATGCCGGCCCTGGGCCCGAAGCCGCCCCGGCGACGCACCCGGTACGCCATCCCGCCGAGCAGGGCCACGGCGATCGCCGCGAAGCCGGCCAGGATGCCCACGAGGATCTTGGCGATGGTGGACATGCTGAGCGCCCCGACCTCGAATGTGGCCTTGCGGGTGTCGTACCGGGAACCGTCGACCTGGCCACGGTCGAAGAAGGCGGTCAGCAACCGCCGGTTCGCCTCGGGCTGGTGGTGCCAGAAGTCGGCGCTGTGCCCGAGCTCGGCCAGGATCACCTGATGGCCGTTCGGCAGCGCCGGTAGCAGCTCGTCGGTGGCCAGCTCGACCGGTGTCGTGAAGTCGACGGTGCCGCCGATCAGGAGGGTTTCCACGTCGGACGGCCGCACCTCCTGGTACTCGAGGTTGTCGGGGCTGATCGGCCACGCCTTGGTGAGGCCGCCGCCGGCCCACAGCAGGTCGGCGCCGGCGTTGCCGAGGATTGAGCCCGGGTCGCCGCCCGCGGCGTAGTAGCGGTCGACCGGCCCCGCGTCGATCATGCCCGCCGAGGCGGACTCCCCCCAGACGAAGGACGTCGGAAAGGTCAGGTCGGCCAGCACCGAGACGGCCCAGAACCCGCTCGGGTCGCCGTCGGCCGCCGCCAGCCACGCGTCGAGCATCGCCGGCGCGTTGAGTGGTGCGGCCGCTTCCGTGGAGTTGACCAGCCCGAACAATGTCGTGGCGCGAACGTTGCCGTTCTTGATGGGCAGGAACCCCCAGCGGTCCGGCAGGTCGGCCGCGGTGGCCTTCATGGAGGCCGCGAGGTCGTCGGTGCGTGCGGCGCACCCGGCGTCCTGGGCGCACAGCTCGGAGTAGTGGGCGAGCTGGTTGTCGGTGATCCGGGGATCCCACAGGAAGTGACCCGGCGGGTTCGCGCCGAACATCGCCGACCGGAGGATCGACCCGGGATGGCGCCAGGCGTAGATCATCGCGATGCGGGTTCCCGCGCTCGTGCTGAACAGGTTGATCCGCCGGTAGCCCAGCGCCGTACGCGCTGTCTCCAGATCGTCGACGCGCTGGGGCAGGGAATAGCCGTTGAGGTCGACGCCGCCCTCGGTCAGCCGCCTGGAGCAGTCGGTGAACGCCTGGGACGCGTGGCGGAACGACTCCGGTCCGGCGAGGTCGGCCGAGTGTCGCAGCGCCGAGGTCACCTCGGGGCAGTCGAGGGCCACCGACCCGTCGATGCCCCGGTACCCGACCAGGACGACGTCGTGCCGATCGGTCAGGCGGCTCGCCTGCTTGAAGGACATGTTCGACTGGCCGGGCCCGCCGCCGAGCCGGAAGATCGGCTCGGCCGGGTTTCGGCCGGTGGCCCGGATGCGGGTCACCGGCAGCGCGATCAGGCGGGAGCCGGGAACGCGGTGGTTCTCCGGGACCACCAGCGTGCCACAGTCGGCGGGCAGGGCTCCGGCCTCGGTGGCGTACGTGCAGGGGCTCAGGGCCAGCGCACCGGCCCTGGCACCGGCAGGCACCACCGGCGTCGCCTTGCCTTGGACGCCCACGTAGCCGAGGGCGAGCGCCAGGATTGCGATCACCGCCAGGGCCACGATCCTGGCGCCGGTGAAACCTCGTAATCGCGGCCTCGGATCCATGTCGACCTCTCTGATGCGTACGGGTGCGGGGACGCCTTAGCCGCCCGCCCCTCGAAGACCGGCTGCTCGGTACCGAGTCTGGTAAGGGCGGGCCTCCGGCACATGGGGGCCTGCCGGTGTATCCGGGGGAGGGGCCACCCCCGTGCCGTCGCCAGATCGCGGTGCCCGCGCTCGCCGACAATGTCATCCGCCCAGGTCATGGTTCTGCGGGGGCCCGCGTGGCGTGCGCGATCCCCGGTTCCCAGTTGTGAGCTGTGGGTTTGTCGTGGCTTGCGCCTCAGGGTCGCCTTTTGGGACATTGGCGCCGTCGTTCGTCGGCCTTCATCGCCGCGGGTCGAGGACGCCCAGGTCGCAGGCGCGCGCCACGGCCTCCGAGAGAACGAGCTGGCCGGCGATCCCGGCGTTGGTCATGCCCAGGGCCAGCAGTCGTACGACCTCGCTCTGGCGTTCGGTCAACCCGGCCGGGTCAACCCGGATCGCGGGCGCCGGACCGCGCGCCGGCGCCGCGGCGGCCGGACCGACCCACTGGCACTCACGCAGGGATACCGCGATCCGCCACGCCCCACGCAACGTCTCCACCGCGCCGGGCTCGCCGCGGCGCAGCCGGGTACGGCCGATCAGGGTCAGCGCGGCGCATCGCACCGGCGGGGAGCTGTCGAGTGCGTACCCCGCGGCCGGTACGCCCTGGTCCCAGTCCGCAGTCGCGAAATGCAGTGCCCCCAACGCCACCTGGCGGTACCGGGAGAACATCACGAAATCCGAGCGCTCGACGAACTCGATGCTCTCGGGGAGGCGGCGCCTGGCATCGTCGAGATGAAGGAGTTCGAGGTCGTACCGGATGAGATTCACGTAGGCCCGGCAGGCGTGCTCCGGCTCGTCGGCGGTGAGGACGGCGATCGCCTCGTCGGCCGCCGCGTCCGCTCCGTCCGGATCCCCGGCCCACCAGCAGGCCAACGGGTTCGTATTCTGCTCGGGCGCGGATCGTCGTAGTGCCGCGCGCGCCCAGGCGACGACCGACATCGCCGTCATCGGGCCGCTGCGGGAACGCGCCGTACGCGAGACACACGTCCTGACCGAGCAGCTCGGCACACGTCGATCAGCCGCGTGGTCATCGGGCAGGTCAAGGGCACGCTTAGCGCCGCCGGCAGCCGGTCGGGCCTGGTACAAGATCGCGTTCACGATCTCTCACCTGTCGTAGCGGCCTTCGTGGCCGCTGACCGACGGGGGCCGGCCCCTCCTTGAGGTGATGACCGGCCGGATCAGCTCCCGCCACTCGTCGGACAGATCGCTGGGGCATGGCAGACGCTACCGAGAATCCCCCTCAACCGCAGGGAGCAAAGGCCCGTAACGTCACAGAACATCCTCTCGGCACCCCTGATGCCTACAGCGTCCGACGCTGGGCAGCTATCCCTTGCGGATTCTGGCGAAAGGAGCCGACCGTGCCTGACAATATCGCGCTGATCATTCGATTCCGTCCGGTGGGCGGTGAAGACGTCTCCGTGATGAGCGGCGACTTCGAGGGGGAGCCGGAGGCGGTGGCGGCGATCGCTCATGCTGTGGACGAGCGGCGCAGCCTGGTGTTGATGCGGGCGAGATACGACCGTGAGGACGACGTGCACGGCGTGGTCATCAACCTCGCCAACGTGGTCTCGGTGCGTGTGTCGAAGACAGACAGCGCCGAGGCGGGCCAGTATCTGTAGCTCGGCGGGCAGTCCCGGCGTTGACGCCGGCTACCGGCAGAGCGGAGATCTGGCACGGGGGGACCGAATCAGTCATGACGGGACGTGTGCCGGGGAGCCACAAGGTTGTGGTGGACCGGTCGGAAGGCTTCGGCGAGCGACTGCTGGGGCAGTTGCTGGACCGGGCTCACACCATGCCGCCACAGCTCATCGCTCCGCTGGTGGCGGAGGAGGTGCGCAGGATGGGTGGCTGGGAGGTGTCGATCCTCCTTCAGGATTATGACCAGGTGATGTTGGTGCCGCTGCCGGGCAGGGGGCTCACAGGCGGCGATCCCCTGCCCATCGACGGGTCATGGGCAGGGCAGGCGTTTGTCAGCGAGGCGAGAGTGGAGCGTCCGGTGGCCGACGGCATCCGGATGTTCCTGCCGCTCCTCGATGGCAGTGACGAGGTCGGGGTGATGGCACTGACCCTCAGCAGGGTCGACGACCATGACCGACGATTGCTGCGACGGCTGGCCGGCTTGGTCGCCGATATGCTCGTGACCAAGAACAGCTATACAGACCAGTTCCTCTTGGCGCGGCGTCGAAAGCCGATGAGCTTGTCCGCGGAGATCCAGTGGTCGCTGCTGCCCCCGTTGTCCATGGTCGTCCCACAGGTCGCGGTCGCCGGAATCATGGAGCCCGCCTATGACGTCGCGGGAGACAGCTTGGACTACGCCCTCAATGAGGAAGTCCTGCACCTGGCCGTCATCGACGCGATGGGCCACGGGATGAACGCCGCTGTGCTGGCGACCGTGGCCATTGGCGCCTACCGGCACGCCAGACGCGCCAACGTCGGGCTTGCCGGATTGTACGAATTCATGGATGCCGCCATCGATGAACAGTTCGGCCCCGACCAGTTCGTCACGGCACAGATGGCGCGTCTGGACATCGGGTCTGGTTGCCTGGAATGGGTCAACGCAGGGCACCCGGCGCCGTTGCTGATCCGCGGTAACCGCGTCATCGAGGTGTTGGAGGGCGCGGGCACCCTCCCGGTCGGCTTTGGCGGTGCCGCCCCACAGATCAACACGCGTCGGCTCGTGCGTCACGATCGGGTGTTGTTCTACACCGATGGTGTCGTCGAAGAGCACGAGACGGGCGGTGAACAGTTCGGCGAACAACGTCTGATCGACTCCATCGAGCACGTCGGGCCCATGACGAGCAACGTGCAGCAGATGGTACGGACCCTCTCTCACACCCTGATGCGCCAGAGGAAGGGTGCGACAAGTGATGACGCCACCCTCTTCCTGGTCGAATGGCACGGCGGGACCGCCGACTACCTTGCCGAGGACGACCTCGCAGCGTCCTGAACACGTTCCCGACCGTCTTTCGGCGCCGCCGGTCCTGCCCGGCACCGCTCCTACCGGCTTCTCGCCTGCCGTCACCTTGCGGGCCTCGGCGCTGCCCGGCTGGCATCGCGTGCTGGTCGTCCGCACGGCGCCTTCCTCCCCGGTGTACAGTCAGGGCCGACGAGCACACCAGGAGGCGCGCGATGAGCCGTACGGACGGCATCCGGGCCTTCCGGTTCGTGGAGCAGGCCGGTCGCGGCTTCGGCGTCGCGCATGACCATCGTGATCCCGCACCGCGTAGCGCAACCCCCGCTTCGTGAGGGTGGCCCTGCTGGGGCCGGTCGCCTGGCGGACGCCTCCGCGCCACTACGGCCCCTGGGAGCAGGTCACCAGCCTGCTCGCCGAGGGGCTCACCGCCCGCGGTGTCGATGTCACGCTGTTCGCCACGCTGGACTCCCTCACGTCCGCGACGCTGGATGGAGTGTGCCCGCGCGGTTATGCCGACGATCCGTCCCTTGACGGACGGGTGTGGGAGGCGATGCATGTCGCGCACGCGTTGAGCCGTTCGGGGGAGTTCGACCTCGTCCACAGCCATCTCGACTGGCTGCCGCTCGCCTTCGCCGATCACTGCCGGGCCCCGCTGCTCACGACGGTGCACGGGTTCTCCGGCGCGGGCATCCTGCCCGCCTACGCCCGCGCCCGGTCCGCCTACGTGTCGATCTCGGACGCCGATCGCGCCACAGAGCTGGACTACGTCGCCACCGTTCACCACGGCATCGATCTCGACGCGTTTCCCTTCGACGCCGTGGGCGGCCGAGGGCTGATCGTCTTCGGCCGCGTTCATCCCGACAAGGGAACCCACACGGCCATCGAGATCGCCCGGCGGGCCGGGATGCCGCTGACCATCTGCGGAATCGTTCAGGACGAGCGGTACTTCGAGGAGGAGATCGCTCCGAAGATCGACGGCGAGCACGTCACGTTCCTCGGCTCGGTCGGGCCCGAGCGGCGCGGCGAGATCCTGGGCGGCGGCACCGCCCTGCTGCATCCCATCGCGTTCGACGAGCCCTTCGGCCTGGCGGTGGTCGAGGCGATGGCCTGTGGTACGCCGGTCGTCGCCTACCGGCGCGGATCCATGCCAGAGGTCGTGGACGAGGGGGTGACGGGTTTCCTGGTGGATTCCCTCGACGAGGCGGTCACCGCGGTGGCGCGCATCGCGACGATCGACCGCGCGGGCTGCCGTGCCCAAGCCGAACGCAGATTCAGTGCGTACCAAATGGTGACAAATTACCTGAATATATATTCGGAAATGTTAAGGAAATTTAGCGCCTGATAGTGTAACTCTTGCGCAGACCCACCATCGGCTGAGGGGTCGCGACAGCCGGGCCCCCGTATGAGGGCGGGCCCCCGGTGAGAGGCTCAGGTTCTTAGGCGTCTTCACCGCGTGCCGCATCGGCGTCCATTCTGGTGCGTCCTCATTCTGGAAGGCATGAAAATTGCCCCGCACTTATGGCTTTCTCAGCACGCATCCGCCGACCGAGTGCGGACTTGCGACGTTCAATTCGGCCCTGGCCGCCCAGTTCACCAGAGGTGGCCCGTTCGGCGGGATCGTTCGTGTCACCGCGGACAATGACGGCGAACGGCCGCCGTCCGGGGTTGTGCACACCTGGACTCCTGGCGGACGCGGCGGCTGGAAGGCCGCCGCCGCCGCTCTCGAAGACTTCGACGTGGCCATCGTGCAGCATGAGTACGGCATCTACCCCGGCCCCGACGGCGAGGACGTCGTGCCGCTGCTGTGCACTCTCGCCGTGCCGAGCATCGTGGTGCTGCACACCGTCCTGGCCAGGCCCACGCCCCGGCAGAAGGCCCTGCTCGAGGAGATCGGGGATGCCGCCGGCGCGTTGGTGACCATGACCGGCACCGCCCGTGACCGGTTGACGACCGGCTACCGGGTCGATCCGGACAAGGTGTTCCTCATCCCGCACGGAGCCGCCGATCACCTGCGGGTTCCGGCTCGGCGCCACTCCCGTCCGCACCTGCTCACCTGGGGGCTCCTCGGCCCCGGCAAGGGCATCGAATGGGCGTTGCGCGCGCTCGCGCTCCTCGGAGACCTCGAACCGTCGCCCCTCTACACGATCGCCGGGAAGACCCACCCCAAAGTGCTGGAGCATCAGGGCGAGACCTACCGCGACGGGCTGTACGACCTCGCCGCCCGCATCGGCGTGTCCAAGGCCGTCCGGCACGACCCGGTCTACCGGGACCAGGAGTCGCTGAGCGGACTGGTGCGTTCGGCCGATGTCGTCGTGTTGCCCTACGACTCTGCCGAGCAGGTCACGTCCGGTGTCCTCATCGAGGCCGTGGCCGCGGGTGTGCCGGTCGTGGCCACCGCCTTCCCGCACGCCGTGGAACTGCTCACCGACGGTCCCGGCCTGATCGTCCCGCATGGAGACCCTGCCGGGCTCGCCGCCGCCATCCGCCGGATCCTCACCGACCCCCAGTCGGTCCGCGATCTCACCGGCCGTAGCCGAGCCCTGATCCCGACCCTGCTGTGGCCGGCGGTCGCGGCCCGGTACGACCGTCTCGCGCGGTCGCTCCTCGCCGCCGAGCGGCCGGTCGCGGTGCTGCCATGAGGGCTCCCACCCCCGGTTTCAAACACCTGCTGCGGCTGAGCGACGACACCGGCCTGTTCGAGCATGCCCGGCACGCCATCGTCCTGCGCCATCACGGGTACTGCACCGACGACGTCGCCCGTGGCCTCGTCGTCATCAGCCGCGAACCGAGCCCGGTCCACCGTCTCTCCCGGCTAGCCGACTGCTACGTGGCCTTCCTCACGCATGCCCAGGATCGCTCCGGCGCGTTCCGCAACCGGCTCTCCTTCGACCGGCGCTGGAGCGACGAACCGGGCGTCGGCGACTGGTGGGGAAGGGCGATGTGGGGCCTGGGCACCGCCGCGGCCCGCAACTCCACCCCCTGGATCCGGCAGGAGGCGCTCTACGCCTTCGGTCTCGGCGCGAGGCAGCGCTCTCCGCATCCGCGCGCCATGGCCTTCGCCGGGCTCGGCGCGGCCGAGGTCCTGCGCGTCACCCCGGACGACAGCGCGGCCGCGAGCCTGCTGACGGACGCCGCGGAGGCCGTCGGCACCCCCGCGGAGGATCCCTCCTGGCCGTGGCCGCAGCCGTACCTGACCTACGCCAACGCCGCGCTCGCCGAGGTGGTCATCGCCGCCGGGGACCTCAGCGACGACCGGCACCTGCTCACCAGCGGCCTGAACATGCTCACCTGGCTGTGCGACGTCCAGACGACGGACGGCCGGCTCTCGGTCGTGCCCGTCGCCGGCTGGCGGCCGGACGCGCCGCGATCCCGCTACGACCAGCAACCGATCGAGGTGGCCGCGCTCGCCGACGCCTGCGCCACCGCCGCCCGCGTGACCGGCGACGACACCTGGCAGGAGCCGGTACGACGGTCGGTGGCGTGGTTCCAGGGCGCCAACGACGCCGACACCGCGATGTGGAACCCCGCGACCGGCGGGGGTTACGACGGCCTGACCGAACATGGCCCCAATCTCAACCAGGGCGCCGAATCGACCCTCGCGCTGATCTCCACCATGCAGCACGACCGGCGCCGGCCATGACCGGCGGGGATCTTGCCACCCGCATCGGCCCGACGCTCACTCCTGACGCGCGAAGAGTGATCATCAAGCTCTTCGTGCCCGGCGAGGACGCCGCGCTCACCCGTACCCGCGCCGCCGCGCTGATCGACCGCATCATGCTCTTCGACGACGACGAGACAACCGAACTGCTCCAGGAGACGCTGCGGCGCTACAGCGGTCGTCACGACGACCTCGAGACGACCTTCGCCCATCACTACGACCTGGTCCGCCATCGCGTCCCGCGCGAGGCCGAGCCGTCCCTGCCGGCCCGCCTGCTCGTGGGCGCCTACTTCAGCCACGAATACGCCGTGGAGGGCGCGGCGCTGTGCAACCCGTCGATCATCCCCCATCCCGACCAGTCCGGCCTGCGCCCCGGACAGCTCCGCGCGGTGATCAGCCTGCGGCAGATCGGCGAGGGACATCTGTCGTCCATCGGCTTCGCCACGGCGGTGCTCGGCCCGCGCTCCGACCTGACCATCGCCGACCGCGACGGCCCCCTGTCCGCCGGACGCCGTCACGCGACCCACCACCGGCGCGACCTGCTGGCCGCCGGACTCTCCGACGACGCACGGGACACCGAGGTCTCGGCCACCATGCTGGGGTCCCTGCCGGAGCGATTCAGTGACGACGACTTCGAGCGCGCGATCGCGCGACTGCCCGCCGACCTGCTCACCCGTACCACCACGCAGCAAACCCTGGAGGAACTGCGCCGCGCGACACGCTCGGAGTACGCCGTGGCCTTTCCCCCCGACCTGCCCCTGCACCGGCGGGTGCTCTGGCCGGCGACCGAGGCCGAGCGCAACGGCATGGAGGACGCGCGCTTCGTCCGGATCGTCGACGAGGACGGCAGGCCGTCCTACCGCGCCACCTACACCGCCTACGACGGGCGGCACATCCGCTCTCACCTGATCACGAGCGACGACCTGCGCCATTTCGAGATCACCCCCATGCGCGGCCCGGCTTCGGCCAACAAGGGGATGGCACTGTTCCCCCGCCCGGTCGACGGACGCAGTCTGGCGCTGTGCCGCTCCGATGGCGAGACCATCGGTATCACCGTCCTCGACCGGCACAACCGCTGGCAGCGACCGGTCCCGCTGCACCTGCCCAGCCGCGGCTGGGAGCTCATCCAGGTGGGCAACTGCGGATCTCCCATGGAGACCAGGTTCGGCTGGCTCGTCCTCATCCATGGTGTCGGCCCCATGCGCGACTACGCCATCGGGGCCCTGCTGCTCGACCGCGACCAGCCGCACCGGGTGGTCGCCGTGCTCCCAGGCCCACTCCTCACGGCCGACGGCACCGAACGCGACGGCTACGTGCCCAACGTCGTGTACTCCTGCGGCGGCCTGCTCCACGACGACGCCGTGTGGCTCCCTTACGGGGCGAGCGACACCCGTATCGGATTCGCCCGCGTGCCGCTCACCACCCTCATCGAAGCGATGCGCCCACCGGATTGAGGCGAGCCATGGGGCTCGGATCGGTGACGCGGCCACCCTCGTTCTCCCAGGCGGCTGAGCCGTCGTAGCCGCCGGGTACGTCCTCGTCTGGGCCCGAGGGGCGAAGGAGGTCAGCGGGACGAACGCCGACCGTGCCTGCGGCGGCGAGCGCGAGGGCCGCCGTGGCCGGGGCGTTCGCGGTGCCCGGCGGGATGACCAGCAGAGTGAGGGGCGCGGCTCCCGCGACGCTCAGGGTGATCAGGTGTGGGTCGGAGCTGCGGAACCAGCCCACTCTGACCTGGCAGCCGTTGGCGGGGATGCGGCGTGGAATGTGATCCCACGCGTCCAGATACAGGCCGACACGCTGGACGGCCCTGTCGAGCCGCCGGCCGACGGCGGAGATGAGGGCGGGCAGTTCGGCGGCGGCGTCCCGGGTGCGGGGCCACCACGCTCCGTCGACCGTGCCTCTCCGGTCAAGGAGGGGATTCAGGCTGAGCCTGAGCGCGGACTGGGTCGTGGGTACGTCGGCCGTGCCGGGATTTGACGGTGAGAGGAGTGTTGTCGCCATCATCGTTGCCTGGCCCGTCAGGCCCTCATCGTGGGCCGGAATGGTATATCGCCGCGGGCGACGCCAACCTGAATGCCAACGCACGAAATGTCCTCGGTATGTTTATTATACCTCGTTTTGCGAGGCATTCAGTCGCCATCGGCGAATTCGATGCGGTTATCGATCGCGGTGATAACCAGGTCGGCGATTGCTTCTTTGCCGTTCTCGGCCGGAAGAGCACCCTTGGAACAGGTCGCGTCGCGACCGTGAACGCCGGTCGGGCACGGTGCCCCGGTGACGGCTGGAGCATGCTCTACTTCGGCCGCTCCACCGGAAACCAGCTCCTGAAGCCGAAGGCGCGGCCACCATCAACGGGCCGGGCAAATTCCAGCTTCGAATAATCAGGAAATTGCCGGTACGAAATCTGGAGGAGTCATGAATCGTGCCATTGTTGTCGGCGCCGACGGTTCGGACGCTGCGACTGCGGCCGTCGAATGGGCGGCCGACGACGCCACCCGCGCTGCGGCCTCACTCCACATCGTCCACGTCGTGGACCGCTCACCGTACGAGATCGCCAGGTTCTCCATCCCGGGCCAGGCTGATGCCATCGCGCTCAGCGCGCGGAACGTTCTGACCGACGCCGAGGCCGTCGCTCGCAAGCGACAGCCCGGCATCGATGTCACCAGCGAACTGATGGAGGGCGCCGCCGCGGCGGTGTTGCGCGGTCAAGCAGGCAACGCCGGCGCGATCGTGATCGGCGGCACAGGACTCGGCGGATTCCCCGGGGCCGTGCTGGGCTCGGTCAGCGCCCACGTAGCCGGGCACGCACACGGCCCCGTGGTCATCGTCCGCTCCGATCCCGGCATCACCCATGGGGAGATCGTCATCGGACTCGACGACTATCACGCCGGCGAGCCGGCCCTCGCCTACGCTTTCGAGCAGGCGATGCTCCGCGCGAGCATGCTGCGCGTCATCTACGCGTGGCAACCACCGGCGCACGCCCACATCGCCGAAAGCGTCCATGACCTGGACGAGATCCACGCCGCCCAATGCCGGATCGCGGCCCGCATCCTCCTGGGATGGCGGCAGCGATATCCGCAGGTTCGTGTGGTCGAGGACGTCCAGCAGAACCACCCCGTCCATGCCCTCACCAGCGCGTCCGAAAAGTCGGATCTGGTCATCGTGGGCTCCCAGGGCCGAGGGGCGATCGGCACCGTGATGCTTGGATCCGTCGCCCTTGGCGTCCTCCACCATGCGCGCAACTCCGTCGCGGTGGTGCGGGCATGAAGGCACCAGTCTCGCCCTGGCCGGGGTGGTGCAGCCCAGGCCAGTGGCCAAGGATCCGATCGTCAGGGTTTCGTGGTGCGCGCAACCTGCCCATCACCCCTTCAACGCTGACCTCGTCAGACAGCGACGAACACCGGATCCGGCAGGCCCCGGCCGGTCAGGCCGGCTGAGTCACGCGCTCTGACCGCTGTGAGCAGAGCGACGTCCTGGTGATCGATTCTGGAGATGGATCCTTCCCGAATCGCCTGTTTCCGCCCACCACGCGGGGGCGTTGGCTTGAGGCGAACAAGTGTGATCGTCGGCGCCGGCAATCGGCCGGTGGCCGGCCCTCTGCTTCGACCGGTCCGGAAGACCGATCCCGCGCAGACAACGATGCACCGCCACAGGGAGTTCGGCCATGGGCATCATCGCTTGGATCATCCTCGGACTGGTCGCCGGACTGGTGGCCAGAATGCTGGTCCCCGGCAAAGACCGGCAAGGTCTGATCATCACCCTCCTGCTCGGCATCGCCGGCGCGCTGCTGGGCGGCTTCGTGGCCACCCAGGTGTTCCACCTCCCGGGTGTCCAGGGGTTCTTCAATCTGTCCACCTGGGTCTGCGCGATCGTCGGTGCGGCAGTGCTGCTGCTCGCCCACAACCTGGTCACCCGGCGTTCGGGCCGGCGCACCGGCCGCTGGGCCGGCCGCCGATGACCCCGCCCATCTCACCCCGCAGTTCACTCCGGTGCTCACGAGCCTGGCGCGGCGGAGGTGATGGGTGATGCCCGTCGCCGTGGCCATCGTGGTCATCGTCGTCGGCGCCATCCTCACCTTCGCCTTGGCCGACGGCTCGGTGGGCGGCCTCGACCTGCGCATCGTGGGCGTCATCCTGATGCTCGGCGGCGCCGTCGCCCTGCTGCTGCCCCTGCTGCTGCGCACCAGGTCACGCTGGAGCCGGTCGGCCGTCCGCCGCCGCCAGGACGTCATCGACGACCGGCCGCCGCCCACCCTGGCCGATCCACCCGGCGGCGACCGCCGACAGGGTGGTACCCGTCGGGCCGGCGACGATCGTCGCCTCCGATAGGAGCGCCACGGTCGTACCGGTGACCGCTTCCCTTTTCGAAGCCGTGCGGTACGGCCACCGGTACCGGCGGCGGCCGGGCCGCCGCCACAGCCCCGATTGACAGTCTGGATCAGTCGGCACACCGATACATCGGCGTGCCGCTGCAGGCCGTCGACATTTCCAGGAGGCAGATATGTCCACGATGATTTGGCTGGCCGTCGCTGTGGCGGTGGGCCTGGCGCTGGCCGTCGGCTACGTCTTGCTGCGCCAGCGCCGGCATGGCCTGCGCCGGCGCTTCGGCCCCGAATACGAACGCACCCTGAACGAACGAGACGACCGCGGCGCGGCCGAGCAGGAGCTGCGCGCCCGGGAGAAACGCTTCGCCACCCTCGACATCACGCCGCTCACCCCGGCCTCCCGGCAGACCTACGCCCAGCAATGGACCAACCTCCAAGAGCGGTTCGTGGACGCCCCGGGTCCCGCCGTCACCGAGGCCGGCGAACTGGTCACCGCCGCCATGGCCGCGCGCGGATATCCCACCGACGGCTTCGAGCAGCAGCTGGCGGACCTGTCGGTGGTGCATGGACGTACCCTGCACCACTACCGCCAAGCCCGCGAGATCAGCACGCGCGCCACCTCCGGCGAGGCCTCCACCGAGGATCTGCGGCAGGCCATGGTGCACTACCGCGTCCTGTTCGAGGAACTCCTCGACGACGGCGATGAGCACCACCCTCAATCGGCCGAAACCCGCCACGAGCAACCAGCACTCACCGACGACTCCCAGCAAAGGTGACCCGACATGGACCTCCGCAACGACCCCGAACGCCTTGATGAGCGACTCGACGAATTCGCCGACGCACCGCGGCCCGGACCCGTCGGCACACGCGCCAACGACGACCACGGCAACGACGACGCCCATTCGGCGACCCCGTCTGACCAGGTCGTCTTCGACCAGACGGACCAGCCGCCCCCCGCATCCGTACCCGCATCGCCCGCTCCGGCGGTGTCCCTGCTCGGCAGCGACCCGGCCGATGTCCAGGACCGCTGGCGCGATCTTCAGGCGTGCTTCGTCGACGACCCTCGCGATGCGGTGCAACGCGCCGACTCGCTCCTGGAGGAGATGGCGGCCTCGGTCCACCAGGCGCTGGAAAGCCGCATCCGTGAGCTGCAGGACCTCTGGAAGGACACCGGCCACCACGACACCGAGCAGCTGAGACTGGCCCTGCGCTCCTACCGCGACGTCATGCACCGGCTGCTGCCACTCGCCGACGAGCAGACGAGCCACTGACTCCGCCCACGGCCGCACGGCACCGAAAGCGAAGGAAAGAACAGATGGCCGTCCTGGACATCCCCCTGGAACAGATGACCGCCGAAGAGCTCCTGACCGAAATGGCCCGGCCGCAGACGTCGCAGGCGCACAAGGCCCTGCTGCGCGAGCGGCTGGTGGAGACGCACGCCTGGATGGCCAAGTCCCTCGCGCGCCGCTACCGCAACCGCGGCGAACCCATGGAAGACCTCCTACAGGCCGCCTACGTCGGTATGGTCAAGGCCATCAACCGGTTCGACGCCGGCCTCGGCCACGACTTTCGCCGCTACGCGGCCGTCACCATGGCGGGTGAGGTCAAACGCCATTTCCGGGACCGCGCGTGGGCCATCCGGGTTCCCCGCGTCCACCAGGAACGCCGCTCGCGGCTGATCCGGCTGTCCGCCGACCTCACCCAGGCCCTGGGCCGCTCGCCGACCGTCGCCGAACTGGCGGCCGACATGGGTCTGTCGCAGGAAGACGTCCTGCTGACGATGGACGCCTCGGCCGCCTACAGCGCCCTGTCGTTGGACGCCCCCCTCGAGAACGGCGGCGGCCACGGGCCCAGCGTCAGCCTGGCCGATCTCCTGCCCTGTCACGATGAAGCACTGGACACCGTCGTCGGCCGCCAGTCCGTCAGGCCGCTCATCGACGCCCTTCCCGCGCGCGAGAAGCACATCCTGCTGCTGCGCTTCTACGGCAACCACACCCAAGCCGAGATCGCCGCCGAGTTCGGAATCTCCCAGATGCACGTCTCCCGCATCCTCCGTAACGTCCTGGGCCGGCTGCGAAGATCACTGACCGACTGACCGCTTCTGAGGGCTGTGATGACGGTGAAGAACGGGGCCAGGCCCATGGGTCGCCAGGGGGCCGGCACCTCAGGACCATTGCATGCCGTCGTCGCTTACCCCGGCGGGCTCATCGCCTTGTGGCTGGTCGCCATCGGTTTCGCCGAGCCGGCGTTGTGGCGGCTGGCCGAGGTAGCCTACGGGCAGGCGCCCCGCGCGAGCTGACACCTTCGCAACGTTGTCACGACCCCGCCTCGACCCGCGGCCCATTCGTCCCCCACTATCCCGTAGGAGGCCCCGGTATGAGCACCAAGGACGCCATCAGCGTCCCCGCTTTCGTGAGTGCTGCCGTGCTCGCCGCCCTGCTCGAACGACTCGTGATCGCGCTCACCGCCATCACGGCTACCGGCCAGGTCCTGCGCATCTGCCCGCTTGCCGATGGCGCGGGCCTGCGGGTCGAGGGCGAACTCGATCGCACCGCCCTGCCCGACCTGAGGCAGGCGCTGGGCTCGATGGCGAGCGGCGGCTTCTGCGTCGATCTGGGTGGCCTGGCGTTCATCGACCTCGGCGGACTGCGCGCCCTGGTCAGCGCCGGTGCCGCTCTGTACGGGGGTGACGGTGACCGCCACGTTCTCACGTTGCGGTCGGTGCCCCCGCACGTGCGGCGCCTGCTCGTACTCACCGGCTGGCACCAGGCACCCGGTCTCCACCTGCAGGCGCCGACACGGCCCGGTTGACCCCAGCGCCTGGTGTCGCCTGTCGGGCCCACGTGCCTGGGACAGTCGAATCGTTCGATAGCGGCGACGGGGCGCCTCACCCAGCGGATGGCCCAGCGGGCAGGTCGCCCACCCCGGCGGCTGGGCGCTGAGCGGCAGCCTGCTCACTGACGCCGACCGAATTCTGGCTCTCCTCGCCGACCGGCAGGGCACCCCTCCGGTGCCGGCCACGTGAGACACCAGCGGCCCCGGACTGAAGGAATGTGCCACGGATATGACGCTGGCCTGTGATGACATCCGGCGAGGGATGTGAGGACGGCCGATCACCGCCACCACGCTGGTCATGGGGGAGCGTTCAGAGAGTGGCCTGGCCGTGGGAAGGTTGCGTGCGGTCCCGTGGCGGATTCGGTTTTCTTGGCAAGGATGACCACCCTTTCGTCGGCATTGTGGTCCCGGTGTCCGACCAGTGCCCGCGCATAGGGGCATCCGGCGGCATACGTGTCGACTGCCGAAACCGCCGCCCCGGAAGACGTGACGTCACCTGCCACACAGTCCCGCGGCCGGCTCGCCGCTCTGGACGATGAGGCCCAGCGCCGGTCCGCCTCGATCGACGTGGGCGACATCCGGACTCGAACCCACGACATCATCCGGCGGATCGAGTCGGCCGGTCAGAACGCTGCGACGGCGCGGCTCCAAGCCGACGACATGGCCCGGCGGCTGACCGAGTTCCGATCCCGCCGGCTGCCTTCCGGCGCCCATGCCGCGCCTGCCGTCCAGGGCGCGCGGGCGATGGTCGCGGCGGAAAGGAACGGACATGCGGCCAGGCCCGCGTTCGAGATGGGCGACCCCGCCAGGGCCCATCGGCCGGGCCGGCTTCCGTCTCCTGGACCGGGGCCTGGACGTGCTGCCCCGGACCGGGTGATCCGGGGCAGCGCTCTCACACTCGCCCTTCCGTTCCGGCTGCGGGAGATCAGGGCGTGAGGAAGCAGCCCTTCCGTACGCCCGGCAGCGGATCGGTGCCGAATGCCGCCGTCGTACAGCCGGTGCCGCCGGTGAACGACCTGTACACGAACCGGCCCCGTGCGCCGTACGCGACGGTCTGCTGTCCGCCGAAGGCGCACGTCCCGGTTTCGTCCGAGCAGGCCGTGGCGTAGCCGGGCGGGCCGCCGGTGGCGGTGTAGCAGCCCTTCGACTCGCCGGGGATCGGGTCGCCGAACGTGGCGTCGGTGCAGGGGGTGTCGCCGGTGGCCGTGATCGTGGCGAACGCGCCGAAGGCGCCGTACATCACCGGCTGTCCCGCCGCGGCCGGGCACGTGCCGTTCTGGGGCGCGCACATGGTCCAGCCGCCGGGCGGACCTCCCGCGGACGGCAGGTAGCAGGACTTGGCGACTCCGTCGATGGGATCGCCGAAGTGGGCGTTGGTGCAGGGGACTGAGCCGTTGGTGACCTGGTGCGCGAAGTTGCCGTTGGCGCCGTAGGCGACGTCACGGTTGTAGCCGGGCACCGCACAGGTGCCGCCCTCGGCCGCGCAGACGTGGTATCCGGGCGGGCCGCCCGCGTCGGCGACGTAGCAGGACTTGACCAGATTCGACGCCGGGTCGCCGCCGAAGGAGGCGTTGGTACAGGTGGTGCCGCCGGTCGCCGTCTTGTACGTGTAGGACCCTGCCCCGTAGGCCACCGAGCGGATGCCGGCGAAGGCGCACGTGCCGCCCTCGCCCGCGCACCGGGTGTAGCCCGCGCGCAGGACGCCCGTACCCGGCTCGGGGGGCGGGGCGGGATTGCCCAGCCCGGTGGCGTTCACGGTGTAGCCGCCCGGAGCGACGCCGGTGAGGTAGACATAGGTGTCGTCCTGGCTCGCGCCGGTGATTCCCGCGGTGGGCGTGAAGGTCCCGTTGCTCCAGACGACGGCGCCGTTCACGGACACCGAGATGTTGCCGCCGAACTTCGGGACGCCGATACGGCCGGTGGTGCCGGCGGGGCTGGTGAGGCGCGCCGCGTACGTGCCGGCGGCGGGGACGCGAGACCAGGAGGCGTTGACGGCCCCCTGGGGCATGGTGATGCGGCCCTCGGCGCTGGTCAGGTCGCCGGGGTGCGGAACGAAGCGGTACGCGCCGGCCGCCGACTCCGGTGCGGTGCCGAGCACGTCGAAGGTGAGCGTGGAGGTGGGCGCGGTGGACCAGCCATGGGCCAGGCTCATGAACGAGCCCCCGTAGGCGTGGCCGCCGTCGGCCCTGATGCCCTCCCAGAAGGTGCTCTTGGTGCCGATGCCGCTGTTGAGCATGTGGCCCCAGGTGCGGCGGATCTGCGCCAGGGCGGTGTGGTCGTCGTTGGCGGCGAAGTGGGCGTTCAGCTCCATCCCGCCGGCGAAGGGCGAGACGTTGCCGCCCCACTCGGGGGTGGCGGGGCCGTAGATGCCCCAGCGGGTCGCGAGCCGGCCGACGATGGTCCGCGACTTCGCGGGGGAGTCGGTGAGCCCGTACCAGACCGCGAGCGAGTTGCCGTCCTGCGGGTACAGGCCGCTGGTCGGGTTGTCCCTGTACAGGCCCTGCGAGGCGTCCCACAGCCGGGAGTTGGCCGCGCTCTTGAGGGCGGTCGCCCTGGTGGTCCAGTTCGTGGCGAGCGCGCTCTCACCCTTGACCGAGGCCAGGGTGGCGCCGCTCCTGAGCGTGGCGTACAGCAGTGCGTTGGCGGAGATGTTCTCGCCGCCCTGGCCGACGCGGGCCCAGTCCTGGGTGCGGGTCACGTTGAGGAGACCGCTGCCGCCGATCTTGGCGATGATGAAGGCCATTCCCCGCTTGTAGCCGGCCCAGTGGGAGTCCAGCCAGGCCCGGTCGGCCGAGTACGTGTAGTACGTCGCCGTGCTCAGGAGTGTCCACAGGTGGTAGGTGTCCGAGCCGGTGAGGTTGAACGGCGGTCCGGACCAGGGGATCTCTCCCTCGGCGGACTGCACGCCGTACATCGTGCTGATCGCGTTGCGCGTCGAGGTGAGGTCACCCGAGTAGGCGTACTGCGTGGGCACGGCGATGCCCAGGTCGCCGGGCCACACCGTCCGGTCCCGTTTGGCCCCGTCGACCAGGACGGAGTCGCCCACGCCGACCGTGGCGGCGTTGTTCCACGCTGTGGCCGGTGGCGGCCAGGCGCGGCCCTGGTCGGAGGCGATCGTGTTGAGCTGCACCGTGTACGCCCCGGCGTACCAGATGCGGTTGAGCAGGTCGTCGCTGGAGCGGAAGTAGTTGGCGTAGTCGGCCGGGTTGGCCTTTCCCGGGGCCGCGGTGAAGGCGAGGCTGACGCCCTTGAGGTCCACCCAGCCCGAGGTGTCGAGGAAGACGGTGAGATAGCGGAAGCCGCCCCGCTGTTGGGCGGTGGGCATGGTGTAGGCGCCGTTGGCGGAGGCCGTGGCGTACAGCGCTCCGTCCTCGCCGTCGCGGCCGCTGCTCCGGTCGCTGTTGGTGCCCACGTACAGGGACGACTCGCTGAAGGCGAGGCCGACCCGCTGGCCGCCGCTGGTGTCGCCGAAGGACAACGTGGCCAGGCCGGCGACCTCTTTGCCGAAGTCGAGGGCGATGGCCGACCGCGCGCCGGAGATCCGCGCAGGTAGCCCGCTGAGGACGTTCTGCGGGTTCGCGACGCTGCCGGACGTGGAGTACACGGCGGTCGGCTTGAGGGTGCGGGAGGTCGGCGAGTAGCTCAAGGGGTCAACGGCCGCCGGGCCGATCTCCGTTGTGGGCGCCGCGGTGGCGGACGGCACCGGGCCTGCCGTCAGCAGAACGGCGAGCAGGGCGAGGCTGGGTAAGTGGTGCCGGGGCACGGAAACCTCCAGGGGCCGAGGGCGAGACTATTTGATCGTTTTAATGTGGGACCACGAAACCCGACGGCCAATCGGAAAGTTTGTTACAAGATGAGTTCCACCGAATGATGGACGTGTGCAAACAGCGTGTCAACCCGTCGTCGTCACTGCGGGCCTCTCTTAAAACGTTCCTTCGGTAGCTATTGACAAGGCTCGTCAAGCCGGTTTCACTGCGGTCGGAAACAGGTATCGACCAGTGCCCGATTCCCGCCCGCAGGGCGGCATCCCCCATCGTGAGATCGAGGCGAGCTTCGGTGTCTTCACGCAGCGCTGACAACGTTGTCAGGTCACTCCTCACCTTCCTGCTGACGGCCGCTCTCGCGTGTGCGGCACTGGTGCCGGCCGCGACGCCCGCGGCCGCCGCCACCCCGGTGTGCGTACTGGCCTGTGACACGCTGGACCCCTCGCTGGCCCGGCAGGAGAGCTTTCCGGTACCGACCAGGAACCTCAACGGCCGCAGCCTCCGACTGCACGTCTCCAACGCGGACGACATGGCGTGGGCCAGCATCGACGACGGCGTGACGGGCGACTCGGTATGGCTGGACCGCTCCTGGGACGGCGGCGCCACCTGGGAGGGGCTCCTGGGCAAGGCGAGCATCCCGGGAACCTGGACCGGCACCAGGACGCTGATGTACAACATCACCGATCCCCGCAACCACCGACGCGGACTGGTCCGGGCCTGCGGCGACGCCGCCGCCGTCGGCTGCACGGACTGGGCCCGCCCCGCCGTCTGCGACACGCTCTGCGACGGCACCAACGCCGGCCAGGCGGCCGGGGACGATCAGCCGGTGCCGGCCACGACCCTCTACGGCCGCACGATCCGGCTGCATGTGGACCAGAAGAACTCCATGGCCTGGGCGAGCATCGAATCCGGCGGTGTCGGCGACGAGATCTGGCTCGACCGCTCCTGGAACGGCGGTTCGACCTGGCCGGGCGGCTCATCGCTCGGCCGTACCGGCACCCCGGCCGGAGCCACCGGCACGCGTACCGCGATGTACGCCACCCGCGATCCGCGCGGCCTCCTCTACGGCGGCGCGGTCCGCGCCTGCGGCCGGGAGGCCTCCCACCAGGAGGGCAGTTGCACCGCCTGGGTCAGACCCGCGCCGACCAGGGCGCGCGCCGCGGCCGACGCGCTCATGTACTCCTACGACCCGTACAACGGCTGGTGGCCCAGCAGTTGGTGGAACTCCGCCGCCACCCTCAGCTCCCTCATCGGCTTCGCCCGGACCACCGGCACGCACGACTACGACTGGATCGTGGCGCGCACCTTCGAGCAGAACAAGGGCGTCTTCGCCGCCGGAGTGCGCAGCACGGACGCGCTCGAGGGCCACTTCATCAGCCGTTCCATCGACGACTCGGCCTGGTGGGCCATCGCCTGGATCGACGCGTACGACCACACCGGCGACGTCCGCTACCTCAATGAGGCCGTCATCATCGCCAACTACGTCCAGCAGTACTGGGACCCCGGTAGCTGCGGGGGCGGCGTGTGGTGGGACCGGGAACGCACCTACAAGAACGCCGTGACGAACGGGCAGTACCTCTGGCTGACCACGGCGCTGCACCAGCGCATCCCCGGCGACACCGGATGGCTCCAGCGGGCGAGGACGGCTGCCGGCTGGTACCGGTCAAGCGGGATGATCAACTCCTCGGGACTGGTGAACGACGGACTGAACTCCTCCTGCGCCAACAACGGCGGCACCGTGTGGAGTTACAACCAAGGACTGGCCATCGGCGGCTTCACCGAACTGTGGAAGACGACCGGGGACGGCTCGCTGCTGGCCACCGCGCGAGCCCTGGCCGACGCCGCCGTCAGCAGCACGGCGCTGACCCGGGCCGGAGTGCTCACCGAGTCCTGCGACATCGGCTCGGCCGCCTGCGACGACAACCAGAAACAGTTCAAGGGCATCTTCATGCGGCACTTCGCCGACCTCGCGAAGGCCACCGGTTCCAGCACCTACCGGAGCTACCTGCAAAAGCAGGCGGACACGCTGTGGGCGCAGGACCGCAGCTCACTCAACACCCTCGGCCAACGCTGGGCCGGCACCAGCCCCAACCAGACCGACTGGCGCACGCAGGCCAGCGCGCTCGGAGCACTCACCGCCGCCGCGGGCTGACGTCGGGAACCAGGAAGAGCAGAGCCCCCGAATCCAGGACGAAGGCCATGCATCGCAGCCGTCAAGGACTCTCCGGCGTGTGGGGCGCGAAACGATGATCGTTTCCCTGGCCGCGTCTTCGATCGCCGAGTACGATCCGGCGATGACGGTTTCGCGCACGGTCGTCCGTACCCGAAGGCTGGATCTGACGTTCTTGGCGGTTGCCGGCTTGATTTTGCTGGTGGGCTTGATGTGGTTGCTCGGGCCCGGGGCAGGCTGGGTCCTGGAGCACGTCGACGGTGTGACGGGATTATCGGGCAAAGAGCGTGCTGAGGCCCTGGACGCGATCCGGGGCCGGGGACTGGCAGTGTCGACGGGGGTGGTGGCGCTGGTGGCGGTGTTCTACACCGCTCGTAACGCCGACACCGCCCGGCGCACGTACGAGGTGGGCCAGCGGACTCTCGCTCTCAGTGAGCAGGGCCTGGTCACCGATCGATACACCAAGGCGATCGAGCAACTCGGCTCGGCGGAGCCGGCCGTCCGGCTGGGTGGCATCTACGCGCTGGAACGGATCGCTCGTGACTCGGCGCGCGATCATCCGGCCGTGATGGAGGTGCTTACCGCGTTCGTACGCGAGCCCTCCCGGCTGGCCCACGCCGGCACACCCGACCGTGAGGTGCACGGGCAGGACCAGAAGGCGACGGCATCGTTGCAAGGGCGGCCACGGCTGCGGGCGGACGTACAGGCGGCAGTGGCTGTGATAGGTCGCCGAAACGTCAGCCATGACGACCCCGGCCGCGGACGAGTTGATCTCGCTGAGGCGAACCTTGCGGGCGCGGATCTGGCGGGAGCCCGGCTCGGCGGGGTCGACCTTGCCCAAGCCGACCTCACCGACGCCGACCTGGCCGGAGCAGACCTCTCTCACGCGAACCTGTGGCGAGCCGACCTCACCCGCGCTTCGCTCACGACCGCGGATCTGACAGGAGCGATCCTCGATGGGGCCAGGCTCACTGATGCGCTGACCACGGGGGCGAACTTCGACGGCGCGAAACTGGACGGTGTGCTCGGCCTGCCGGACGCGGCAGGAGAGCAGCCACCTGGAGTCGGTTGACCGCGTACCAGGATCATCCTGTCCGCTGACATCACCGGGACAGCCAGGCCGTAACAGCGCACGTGCCGGAAAATGCGCAGATGGCGCGAGCCTGTGTGTTGGATCGAGCTCGGACCGGGTGCCCTGGCGGGATCTGCCAGAGAAGGCCTGCGGTGCATTCGTGGCGTTTGCGCCGACCGTTGGCCGCGAGGTGCTCACGGTGAAAGGCCAGAAAGATCGAACTTCGCAAAGATCGGGCGATCGAGGCTTCTCGTCGAGCGCAGCGGCGGCGCGTATCGGGCGTGCGGGCTGGTTGCGCCGGCGACCTGCTCGGCGAACGTCGCCGCCTTCGCACACGGTGCTCATGCACTTGAACCGGCGTATGACGGAAGCCTCCGGCCACAACCGCGCCCAACCGCACGGTCCCCGCACGGGCCCGGACATGCTCAGCGGAAGTCGGCGGCATGATCGGTCGCCCAATGAAGGAACGTATGTGCCGGCTTTCCGGTGATGTCCTCGACGGCGGACGTGATCGGGCCTGGCCACGTGACCATGTCGGCGTATGCGTTGAGGACGACATCGACGACCTCGGCGGGCTGCCACGCCAGCATCTCCTGCCGTGCTGCGGCCGATGAGATCTCCTCCCACCGTAACGGGCGACCGATCGCGTCGCCGATGATACGTGCCTGCTCGGCCTGGG
Organism: Nonomuraea sp. NPDC050643; assembly: GCF_040654715.1. Lineage (NCBI taxonomy): Bacteria > Bacillati > Actinomycetota > Actinomycetes > Streptosporangiales > Streptosporangiaceae > Nonomuraea > Nonomuraea sp. NPDC050643. The sequence goes on from NZ_JBFAIM010000045.1 coordinate 53,654, forward strand.
TCAGGAGCTCCGGACCGGTGAGGACGTAGTCGCGCCCGCCATGGCCGTCCCGGGTCAGTGCACGTACCGCCACGGCCGCGATGTCCCGCTCGTGAAGGAGGGTCATCGCCGCGTCGCCATAGGCGCCACGCACGACGTCGCCGGAGCGGATCTGCGACAGCCATCGCCGGGTGTTGGTCGCGAAACCATGCGGTCGCAAGAACGTCCATTCCACTCCGGAATGCTTGATGGCCTGTTCCACATCGGCGTGTAGCTGAGCAATCGGTCCGATCTGCTCGATGAGATCGTCGCGAATCGCCCCTGAGGAGAGGAACACGACCCGTTGCGCGTACTTCTTGACCACCTCCATTGCCGCAGATGCGAGTTCGGCGGAGGGGAGAGGCCACATCATGAAAACCGCCTCGACATCGCGCATGCCGACCTCGAGGGTCTCGGGCGCGCTCAGGTCACCGCGTACGGCCTCGACGCCGTCGGGCAGGTGGGCCGACGCGAGATCGCGGGTCAACGCCCGAACGCGCACGCCGACGTCCAGGAGTTGGGACAAGACCTGCCTGCCGATGTTACCGGTGGCCCCTGTCACCAAAATCACGATATTCACCCCGTTGTTTCTGTCGGTAGCAAGAGAAGGGCCCGCCTGGTACGAGCCTGGGCCGCTGGGTTGCCCAGTGGGTTGCCCAGTGGGTTGCCCAGTGGGTTGTCCGCTGCCTCATCCATGCGCTGTCCGTCCCATCGGAGGCGAGCCGGCGGCGCTGCACAGCAGGCGGTACCTCTTGAATCCGCCGGACTTGACGCCCGGGAACTCCTGAACGGCGCGCCATTCGGGTGCGATCCCCACTGTGCCGCGCCCGGACCTCGCCAGGGCGTCGCGATGGGAGTCCTCATCGGTCCACTCGGCGTAGTTGAGGATCCGGACGCCGTCGGTGCTCAGGTGGAAGTGAGCGGAGATGCCGCCGGGGTGAGGGTCGGTCTCGGCCGCCATCGCGTCGAAAACGGTATCGACCCATCGCCGCTGCCGCTGTGTGTCCGGCCCGTCGAGTTCGATGCTCACCACCACGATGCACCCGGGAACCGGCCGGTCCGCTCGGCCGCCGCCGCGGTAGAGCCGATATTCGATCGGCTCGGCATCGGTGACTTCGGCGACGAACCGGCTGTCTGCCTCCCCGGCGCACTGCGTGTAGGTCAGGACCGCATCGCCGTCGGTGCTGGCCAGGACGTTGAACGAGATGATCTCCGGCGGCCACGGCAGGCGCTCCAGCCGGGCGAACATCTGCTCCACCTTGGCCTGCCGGCGCCCGGGAACGTCGGTGCTCCATTGGGTGACCAGAACGGCGCCTACATCATCTCTGGCGAGGTCGGGCAGCCGGTCGCGATCACTGATCATTTCTTCTCCTCACTTGCTTGCATGGGTGGATCAGGCCACGTACGGGTGGCTGGACCGGGCCGCTCGCAGCGCGCGGCCGCTTTCTTCGGAGAAGCCCAAGCAACGAGCGGACCGCACCTGATAGGAGCGCGCCGCCGGTCACCAGCACCGTGTTGCCGGTCAACGTCGTCATGCTGATCACGCCTCCCGCTATGCGTCGCAGGGGTGGTGGTCTTGGCGGCAGTGGCGGGCCTGTGCGGGTCCGTGGGCGGCCGTCGGGGCCGAAGGACTTCCGCGGGCGCCGTTAAGGCTCACCGTGTCCCCTGCGGTGACGGCGTGCAGTTTCGGCGAAGACCGTGCGCAGGTGCTCCACCGCACGGGTGTCACATTGATCGTGCCCGCGCCAGGACCCATGCTCCCTCCATTTTGCGTACCGCGTACTCGAAATGAATCATAATCATTCAGGTACCTTGTACGCAAATGGAGGAGGCAGGTACCCGAATCCTGGGGCATCGCGCTGCTCATCAGCCGGCCGAGGCTGGGCCTCTCCTGCTGTGCGTACGGTCACTGCTGGACTCGCGGACCACGCGCCTCGCTCTCGACGAGCGGTTCAGGAGCGCGTCCGCCCAGTTCCTACGGTGCCTGAGTGTCCCCGGTCGAGACCTTGGCCGAGGTCATCGCCGCTGGGGCGTCCATCGGCGGATCCGCCGGCCGGGAGGGCCGCCCCGTGTCGGCCCGGCGCCGGGCGCGACCGCGCTCCACCAGCCACCATTCCACGATCAGCAAGGGGACGGTCCAGCCGAGCCAGGTCGTCACCCCGGCGGACGCCTTGATCACCTCCTGCATGTCCCCGCCGTAGGTCGTCTCGAACTCGGGCAGGAAAATGAGGAACATCACCAGGCCCCAGACGCGGTTGGTGATGATCGAGGCGGTCAGCGCGAAGCTGCGCAGCATCCACCGACGGTGATCGGCGTACCTGCGCCGGCGGGCCATGCGAAATCCGGTGACGGTGAACAGGGTCCACAGCGTCGCGAGCAGCATGTTGCTGACCCGCGCGCCATCGCCGTACGGGGTGGCCGCGCCCACGACGAAGCCGGCGAGGCCGCCCGGGAGCACTCCGCCGAAGATGTAGACGCGCCCGACCGTGCGGTGCGCGACCGGGTGGCGTTCTCGAAACCACGGCCAGACCTGCAAGCCGCAGGTCAGTAACGCCACCGAGGAGAACAGCACATGCGCCGCCAGGAAGGGATAGTAGAGCGGAAAGCCCTCCGGCGGCGGCACGCGCGACAAGGCCGGATCGAGCGAGGTGTAGGGCGGAATGGAGAACGCGAGGAAGCCGAGCACCACCAGCATCAGCGGCACGACCCAGGGGCGCCTCCACAGCCGCGGCTTCCGTACGGCAGGCGGCGGCGTGGCGTGATCTGCTGGTCTCGCGAAATCAGTCATGCCCGGAGCCTGAGGTCAGACGCTGACCACTCACCTACCGCGCGCTTACCGGGGGCATACTGCGCCGGCCCGTGGCCGGACGAAGGTGAGCGTGTCGGCACCTCAGCCTGGGCCAGTGGGGGATCGGGCCGCTGAGGTCATTCGGCTGATCTCGGTCAGTGCGGCGTCGATGCGCGTGCGGGTGTCCTCGGTGCTGTACCACTCCGCCGGACACTCGTCACGAGCCCGGATGAGGAGGGTACGCGCCTCCGCCACCTCGCCGCGTGACAGCTCCATCTCTCCCATGCCGAGGTAGGCCAAGGCCATCGTCTCCATGGAGCCGTACCTGCGCGACAGCTCGGCGGCCAGCTCGTAGTCGGCCCCCGCGCCCGCCGGATCGCCCAGGCTCAGCAGGGCGTCGCCCCGCCGGCACAGCGCCTCGGCGATCTCCGTCCCGGCGCCCAGCTCGCGTGCCATCGCCAGCGCTTCACCGGCCAGGGCGTGGGCCCTGCGGTGGTCGCCCCGCTTCTGGTGCAGAGAGCCGAGCCCGGACAGTACCAGCACGGCGCCCCAGCGCTCGCCGATGGCCTTGAACGCGGCCAGGCTCCGCTCGAAATGGGCCAGCGCCTGCTCCACGTCGCCGAGCACGTCGAGCACGAACGCCGAGCCGGCCATCGCCAGCGCCGCCTGCCACGGGGAGAGACTGGCGGACTTCCGCATGACCTCTCCGTATGCCTTCGCGAAGTCGCCGGGCGGTCCCGTGAACATCGACAGCAGCATCACCAGGAACTCGACGCGCTGTGGCACATAAGTCGGCGGAAGCAGCTCGCGGACCTCCTGCAGATGGGCACGCAGCTCGTCGTCGATCTCTCCGGCCCAGGAGGTGACGAGCACGCACATGACGTACTCCTCCTCCATGCCGTCGAACCGATGTGAGCCCAACCTGGTCAGCAGCGCGTCGGCCAGACCGGCGGTGGCGGTGCGGTCGCCGCGCATCCACCAGTAGCAGGTGCTGTGCGCCAGCAAACGCAGCGCCGTCTCCAGGTGTCCCGACTCGGTCGCCCTGCGTACGGCCGCGCTGAGGTCGTCGCTCTCCTCGTCGAGCCTGGCCAGCCACTCCAGTTGCTCGCGGGTGCGCAGCCGTGCGTCGGCCGCGACGACCAGGTCGAGGTAGTACGCGGCATGCGCGTCGCGCATCGCCTCCACCTCGCCGGACTCGGCCAGGCGCTCCGCGCAGAACGCCTGGATGGTCTCCAGCATCCGATAGCGCCCGCCCACGAACTCCACCAGCGACTTCTCCGCCAGCGAGAACAGCACCTCCTCGGGCAGCCCGCACACCCGCTCGGCCGCCTCGGGCCGCGCGCCGTTCACGAACACGGTCAGCCGCCTGATCATGCGCTGCTCGTCGTCGTCCAGCAGGTCCCAGCTCCATGCCACGACCGCGCGCAACGTCTGGTGCCGGGGCAGCGCCGTACGGGAGCCGCGCGTCAGCAACCGGAACCGGTCGTCCAGTCGCGCCGCCACGTCGGCCACCGACAGCGTGCGCAGCCGCGCCGCCGCCAGCTCGATGGCCAGCGGCAGCCCGTCGAGCGCCCGGCAGATGCGCACGACCTGCGCCGCGTTGCCCGCGTCCACGGTAAAGCCCGGCTGGACGGCCGCGGCCCGGTCGGCGAACAGCCGGACGGCCGCGTAGTCGAGCGGGTCGTCCACCTCGGGCGGCGGCAGCCGCAGCGGCGACACGGGCAGGATCGCCTCGCCGGTGATGCCCAGAGCCTCCCGGCCGGTCGCCAGCACCCGCAGCCCCTTGCAGGAGGCCAGCAGCACGTCGGCCAACTCAGCGGTGGCCGCGATGAGGTGTTCGCAGTTGTCCAGCACCAGCAGCAGCTCGCGGGCGGCGAGCGCGGTGACCAGCCGCGCGGCCGGCTCCACGGCCGGTCCCGGCGGCGGTGTGCGCAGGGCGTCGCGGATGCCGAGTGCGGCCAGCACGGCCCTGGGCACGTCCGCGACGTTGGAGACCGGCGCGAGCGGGACGAAACAGACGTCCCCCGGCTCCTGCTCGGCCGCCTCGATCGCGAGCCGTGTCTTGCCCGCGCCGCCCGGGCCGATCAACGTGACCAGCCTGCCGGCTCGCAGGCTCGCGCCGACCTGGGCGAGCTCCTCGGCGCGGCCGACGAAGCTGGTGAGCTGCGCCCGCAGCCCGTGCCGTTGAACGGGCGTGCGTGGCGCGGACGCGCCCAACACCGGGTCGGCCCGCAGCACGGCCAGGTGCGCGGCGGTCAGTTCGGGACCCGGTTCGACGCCGAGCTCCTCGTCCAGGATCTTCCTGGCCTCGTCGTAGACGGTCAGCGCCTCGGCTTGGCGGCCGCTGCCGTAGAGAGCGCGCATGAGCTGGGCCCGCAGCCGCTCCCGCAGCGGGTGGGCGGCGATGAGCCAGCTCAGCTCGGCGACCAGCTCCCGGTGCCGGCCCAGATCCAGATCGGCCTGTACGCGGTCCTCGATGGCGGTCAGCCGCAGCTCCTCCAGCGCCGTCGCGGCGGCCTCGGCGTGCGGGGCGTCGGCCAGCGGAGCGCCCCGCCACAGCTCCAGCGCCTCCCGCAGCAGCGTGGCCGCCCGGCCCGGGTCGCCGCCGGCCAGCGCCTGCCCGCCCGCCCGCGCGAGCTGCTCGAACCGCCGCGCGTCCACGTCCTGCGGGTCGGCGATCAGCCGGTATCCGGCCGGGTGGAACTCCACCAGGTCCCTGCCCAGCGACCGGCGCAGCCTGGACACCTGCGACTGCAGCGCGTTGGCCACGCCCTCCGGGGGATGAGCGCCGTACATGCCCGCCGCCAGTTGCTGCGCGCCCACGATGCGCCCGGCGTGCAGGGCGAGCAGCGTGAGCAGGGCCCGCCCCCGCGGGCCGCCGAGCGCGACGGGCTCGCCGTCCTCGCCCAGCACGATCGTGGGCCCGAGGATCTTGAAGCGCATGCGTCGATTATCGCGGATACGGCAGCGGCGCGGCTGGGTTTGCTGCGTGAGGGGGATCGGCTTCCGACGGTCAGGGACGTGGTGGGCCCAGGTGACGATCAATCCCAACACGGTGCTCAAGGCCTACCGGGAGCTGGAGCACGCCGGGCTGGTCACCGCCGTCCGGGTGCCGGGACGTTGGTGACGGCGACGCTGGCCGGCCAAGGCCCGCCTGGCCGGGCTCGGCGACGAGGACGTCGAAGCCCTGATCATGACCACGTTTCAGGCCGCCGCTCGGGAGGAGATAGCGTGACCGCGGTTCTGCGGGCCCAAGCTCTGGGCAAGAAGTACAAGCAGCGCTGGCGCTGACCGGCTGCACGCTGGACATCCCGGCCGGACATGTGACCGGCCTGGTGGGTCCATGTTCCTGGGCGCCCAGGCCCTGCACAGCCCGGGCGGCAAGGACACCACCTGGGAACGCGACTGGGCACACCGGATGGAAGCGCTGGCTCGTGGTGGCCGGCGCGGAACACGCCTCCTTCACCGACACCGCACTCCTGGTGGAACAACTCGGCATCTACCGCAACCCCAACCTGACCGCGCCCCGCGCGTCGGAGATCACCCGCACCTACACCCGAGCCTTCTTCGACCAGCACCTGCGTAACAAGCCCCAGCCTTCCTTGAGCACGGCCTCCGGCTGGAGCTCTACCGGTCGGCTCCGCTCCCGTACCTTGCCGGTGTCGCCCACACGTTCAGGGCCGGGAGTTCGGCAGAAGTGTCCATGGCGGAGGCACCGCACCAGTCCGTAGGCTCGGAGCCGTCTGCAGCGCGACACGACGAGGAGCCTCCGGTGTCAGCGCGCGGGCCCTGTCGGACATGGAGCGGGGCGCAGCACCGGCCCCCAGCAGCGGACGGTCACCGCCCTGGCGAAGGCGCTCTCGCTGGGAGAGGAGGATCGTCAGCAGTTCACCGACCTCGCACGAGAAGGCCGGCTGCGGGATCACTGGAGGCGCCCCTCCGGCCTGTTCGAGCTGCCTCGGTCGGTTGACGACTTCACCGGTCGGGCCGCCGAGCTGGCCTGGGTGGATGACTTCGTGCACGCCGGTGATACGCCTGGAGCCGCAGGCGTGGCCCTCATCACCGGCGCGGCCGGTCTGGGCAAGACCACCTTCGCCGTCCGGGCCGCTCATGTCCTACGACCGAGCTTCGCCGGCCTGGAGGGGGTGCAACGGCTGAGCCTCGGCCCGTTGCCCATGACGGAAGCGGCCGAACTGCTGACCGGGATCGTCGCCCAGCGTGACTCCTCGGACGGCGGAGCGGCGATCAACGAGCTTGCCGAGTTCTGTGGTGGTTTGCCGTTGGCCTTACGGATCGTCGGGAATCGGCTGGTCAGCCGTCCCGCCTGGCCGGCCGCGGAATTCGCCGACCGGCTGGCGGACGAGGAGCGGCGCCTCGACCAGCTCAAAGCCGGCGACCTCAAGATCGCGACGGCATTCGGGATGTCCTACGAGCAGCTCGCCCCGCTCGCGCAACGCGTCTTCCGCCGCCTGGCGCTCGTGCCCGGCCCGGACTTCGACGCCACCCTCGCCGCGGTGTCTGCGTCCTGTTCTGCGTGGCCGCGCCGCGTGCGTGCGCCTTGGATGAGTGCGTAGGGACAGGCGTCGGGCCTGTCCACCACGGTCAGGAGCGACCATGTCCACCATCAAGGACATCGTGCTCGTGCACGGTGGTTTCGTGGACGGATCCGGCTGGCAGGGCGTCTACGACGAGCTGACCAGGGACGGCTTCCGCGTCCGCATCGTGCAGAATCCGACGCTGTCGCTGGAGGACGACGCCGTGGTGACCCGCCGGGTCCTGGACGGCCTCGACGGCCCGGCCGTCCTGGTCGGCCATTCCTACGGCGGGGTCGTCATCAGCGAGGCCGGCACCCACCCCAACGTCGCGGCGCTGGCGTACATCGCAGCCTTCGTCCCGGACAAGGGTGAGTCGGTCAACACCCTCATCGCCGACCCGCCGCCCGGCGCGCCGGTGCCGCCCATCCTCCCTCCCGAACAGGGCTTCCTCTTCCTTGACCGCGACAAGTTCGCCGCTTCGTTCGCCGCCGACCTGCCGGCGCGGACGGCTGGGTTCATGGCCGACTCGCAGGTCCCCTGGGGCGTGGACGCTCTCGGCGGGGCCATCACCGAGCCGGCGTGGCGGCACAAGCCGGCCTGGTACCTCGTGGCCACCGAGGATCGGATGATCCCGCCTTCCGCCCAGCGCGCCATGGCCGAGCGCGCCGGGGCGTCTTCCGTCGAAGTCATCGGCAGCCACGCCGTATATGTCTCCCAGTCCGCCGCCGTCGCCGATCTCATCCGCGAGGCCGCGGCCTGACGGCGGCCACCGCCCCGGCCTCCCTCCAGGGGATCGGTCAGGACCGGCGTGCCCGGGCCGGCGGCGGCCCGCTCGGCCCCGGTGACCTGCAGGCCGCGGCATGCGTCTCGCCCAGGACCGGGCAGGTGTGGCTGTCGCCGCTGCCGACGGAAGGCGCGAGCCGGAGGGTGTTGTCCCGTTGGCCCCAAACGCTGTAACCTGCCGATTCATCGGGCAGTTATCGATAACAGCGCGGAGAGTAGTCATCTGTGTCGGATTCCAGGGCGACGATCTACACGGTCGCGCGAGCGGTCGGCGTGAGCGCCCAAACCGTGTCGCGGGTTCTCAACGGGACCGGCCAGGTCAGCGCGAAGACACGTGCTGCCGTCCTCGCCGCGATCGAGGCGCAGGGCTACCGGCCGAACGCGGTCGGTCGGAGCCTGCGGGCATCGCGCACCCCGATGATCGGCGTGCTCGTGGCCGACATCGGCAACCCCTTCTACGCCCGGCTGCACCGCGCGCTCGAACGCCGGCTGGCCGGCAGCGGCTACTCGTTGATGCTGATGAACTGTGACGACGACGCGCAGATCGAGCGCCGTCAGCTTGATCTTCTCCGTTCCTACCGGCCGGCCGGGCTCGTCATCGTCCCGTCGAGCGGCAGTTCGCTGAGCGACGACGACCTTCAGGCGTTCGGTCACGTCGTGGGCGTCAGCCGAGTGCTCGACGACGTGCACGTCCCCGCCGTCGTCACCAACGAGCAGGAGGCCGTCGGCTCGGCGGTGGCGGAGCTTCTCGCGCACGGGCACACCGAGGTCGCGATGGTGCTCGGCCCGCGGAAGGCGTCCACCACCCGCGCCCGCGAGAAGGGCTTCCGTGCCGCCCTTTCGAGTCGTCCCGAGTGCCGCGCGGTCGTGCGGTACACCGATGGGACGCGGTCCGGCGGGGAGGCCGCCGCCGGTGAGCTGCTTCGCGCGCATCCCGGGGTCACCGGGATGATCGGCTTCAACGCGCTCGTCACGGAGGGAATCGTCAGCGCTCTCCTCGCGTCCGGGCGGCGTTGCCCGGACGACGTCTCGGTCATCGGCTTCACCGACGCCGGGTGGATGACGCTGCACCGCCCGGCCATCTCGGTGATCGACCAACCGGTGGAGGAGATGGGCGCCCTCGCCGGCCGGCTGCTGCTCGACATGGCCGCGGGCAAGGTCGTTGCCCCCGGCCCCCGGGTCGTGCCGAGCACGCTGATCCGGCGCGGCTCCGTCGCCCCGCCGGCACCGACGAAGGAGCGCAAGGCATGAGAATCGTGGCGGTCAACACCTACGTCGTCACCGAGAAACTGCAGACGCCGTTCGGCATGTCCCAGTGGTTCTGGGAGACCCGCGGCAGTTGTCTCGTCGAGATCGTGACCGACGAAGGCATCACCGGGTGGGGCGAGTGCTTCGGCCCGGCCGAAGGCAACCGTGCGCTGATCGACTCGGTGTTCGCTCCGCTCCTGGTGGGAGCGGACCCGTTCGAGCACGTCTCCCTGTGGGAGTCGATGTACAACCGCAGCCGCGAGTGGGGGCGCTCGGGCGTCCCGATCGCCGCGATCTCGGGCATCGAGATCGCTCTGTGGGACGGCATCGGCAAGGCGCTGGACCAGCCGATCCACCGTCTCCTCGGCGGTCGCGCATCCGCTTCGTTCGACGCGTACGCCTCGGCGTTCTACTACGGCGGCGAGTGGGAGGGCGACGTCGAGGCGGAGGCGCGGCACCTGGCCGCGCAGGGATACCGCCACGTCAAGATGAAGGTCGGCGCCGATCTGCGGTCCGACATCGATCGGGTGCACCGGGTACGCGCCGCGCTGGGGCCGGACGTGCGCCTCGCCGCCGACGCCAACCGTGGCTTCACGACGGCTGAGGCGCTCGTGTTCGCCCGCGAGACCGAGACGGACGCGCTGTGGTTCTTCGAGGAGCCGGTCATCCCCGAGGACCTGGCCGGTTACCGTGAGCTGCGAGCGGCCACCGCGGTGCCCATCGCGGGCGGGGAGTCGTCGTTCACCCGCTGGGGGTTCGCGGAGATGATCGAGTCGCGCGCCGTGGACCTGTTGCAGCCCGACGCCACGGCCTGCGGCGGGCTGCGCGAGACGTTGCTGATCGCGGGCATGGCGAGCGCCCACGGCATCCCCACGCTTCCCCACGTGTGGGGGTCCGCGATCACGGTGGCCGCCGGACTGCACCTGGCCACCGCGTTGCCTGTCGTGACCCCTTCCCTCGGACGCACACCCCCGGTCATCGAGCTCGACCAGGCGCCCAACTCCTTCCGGCAGACCCTCTCGGATCTCCACATCGGCCCGGTGATGTCCGTCCCCCAAGGGCCGGGCCTGGGGATCGAGATCGACCGAACGGTAATCGAGGCGTATCGAGCCTGACAACCCGACATCGAGCCCCGCACACCGCCAGCGTTAAGGAACCACACCGTGCCCTTGGACCCCCGCCCCGGCCCGCACACCCTTCCCGCACCAACCCCGTCCCTCCCGCACAAATGGCTGCGCATCGGCGGGCTGCTGCTGGTCGGCCTGTTCGTCGCCTATCTCGACCGCTCGAACCTGTCTGTCGGGATCAAGAACGTCGCGACCGACCTCGGGTTCGCCGGCGACGACTTCGCCGCCACGTCGAGCCTGGCCCTGACCGCGTTCCTCGTCGGATATCTGATCTCGAACTTTCTCGGCGGCTTCCTCACCGCCAGGATCGACGCCAAGTGGATTCTGCTCGCCACCGTCGCGGGCTATTCGCTGTGCACGTTCCTGATCGGGTTCGCGGAATCGGTCGAAGTCCTCATCGCGCTTCGTGTCGGCGTCGGGGTGTTCGAAGGGATCTACTGGCCGCAGCAGTTCAGGATGGCCAAGGCGTGGTTCGACGAGCGTGAGATGACCCGCGCCAGCGCGATGATCCAGTACTACGGACAGTATCTCGCCCTGGCGCTCGGGTTCTTTCTCCTCACCCCCATTGAGGCGTCGTTCGGATGGCGCCCCATGTTCTGGGCGCTGGGCGCGATCGGCCTCGTCGTCGTTCTCCCGCTCTACGCACGCTTCCTGCCCACCGCGCCGGCCGCCACCACCGCTCCCGCCCGCACCCCGGACAGCCGCGGGCCGTCACCGAAGAAGCTCACCTTCGCCGCCTTCGGCGGCTGGCGATTCGTGCTGATCGTGTTCAGCTACTTCACGAACGGCATGCTCTTCTGGGGCATCACGCTGTTCATCCCGCTCATCGTGCCCACGTTCGGCTTCGCGACCAGCATCAACGGCCTGCTCTCCGCCGCGCCCTACCTCCTCTCCCTGCTGCTCACCGTCCCGATGATGATTCTCGGCGACCGCACCGGCCGCCGCGGCCCCATCGCGATCTCCGGGCTCGTCGTCGGCGGCGTCCTGCTGGCCTGCGTCGCGCTCACCGACTCTCCTGTACTGCAGTTCGCGCTGATCTGTCTTGGCTTGGGCTACTTCACCGCCTCCTACACCCCCAACATCTGGGCGATCGCGGTGACCGATCTGCCCGCCCACGTGGTGGGTCCCGCCACCGGGATCATCAACGGTTTCGGAGCCGGCGGCGGCGGCATCGTGGCGGGCGCTCTCGTCGGCGCCCTGCTCGCCGCCACCGGTACGTACACGCTCGGCCTGTCCATCCTGGGCCTTGTCGCGATTCTCGGTGGCCTCGCACTGTTCCTGTACACCAGGATGCGGCCGGGGACTCCTGCCGCCTGATGAGCCGGTCGGCGCGGCGGGTGGCGGCGACCTCGACGGCCTCGTCAAGCGCCTGGCGCTGGCGAGTGTCAGGTGATGCGGGTGGCGACGATCTCGATCGCGACCCTCAGGTGCCTGGCGGCCATGCCCCGGCCCTTCGTCAGGCCGAAGGCGTAGCGGTCGATCGTGACCGTGGCACCGGCCGTCAGGAGGGTGTCGTTGCCGGTTGCGGAGCGGAGGGCCAGGCTGAGCGGTCGGCCGACGCCGCGTACGGTCAGGTGACCGTGCAGCACCGTCGGCGCTCCCGCCTGGACGGGCAGCCTGCCTCGGAAGGACATGGTCGGATGAGTGTCCACATCGAGGAAGTCCGCCGCGCGCACATGCCGGTCGCGCATCCGCAGCCCGCTGGTGAAACTGTCCGCGGGGACCTCCACGACGACGTCCGACTCGTCCAGCGGGTTCCGGACGCTGATCACTCCCTTTCCGATCGTGAACGTTCCGCGTACCGGAAGCACCCCGAACAGGGCGCGGGTCCTGAACCGGATCGTGGACCTGCCGGGGTCGATGCGATAGTCGCCGACGGGCGGGGACGACTCCCGGCCGGCAGGGAGAGTGCCTTCCGGCGTCTCGGCCTGATCGTCGATCGACACGCAGCCGATCATGCGATGGGTCATGGTGCTCCAAAAGGTGTCCGAGACGGTCTCGCTCGCGCGTCGAGGTCAAACCCAACGGCGAATGGCGTCGATCGTTGTTTCCGGTGAGGTGTTGAAGCAGAAACGAATTCCGGGAGTCGTCGCCGCCAGAACGTTGATCAGCCGTTCGAACAGGAGGGTGTGCTCAGGGGCCATGCGGACCCCGCCGCCGATCATGACCACGTCGAAGGGCCCCTCCGGCAACCGTTCACGGACGGTCTTCTCTGCCTCGTCCGGGTCGGTGCCGACCTGGCACGGCACCGCGTCGAGGCCCGCCGCGCGCAGAGCCGCGTTGCCCTGCTCGATCCGGGCGGTGAGCGTCGCCTCGTCGAGGCCGGGGAATCCGGTGTAGTCGATCGTGCTCGGATGCAGGCCGATCGTCAGGATCTTGGTCATCTTCACTCCTACCATGGGATGGGGCCATCACTGCCGAAGAAGCCTCCCGTCGGCCCGCCTGGGTCCACGGTGGCCAACCTGATGATGGCATCGGCTCCCTCGGCGACGGTGTGGACACCCGTGTGGTGGTTCATGTCGGTGGCGGGGTTGCCCGGGTCCGCGGCGTTGACCTTGAATTCGGGCAGCGCCCGGGCGTACTGGGAGACGATCATGTTGAGCGCCGCCTTCGACGAGGCATAGTCCAGGCTCAGAAAGCCGTGCTCGGGGCGGGCGGGGTCGGCGCCGCGTGCCAGCGAGGCGAGGGAGCTGGACACCATGACGATACGGGGCCGCTCCGACCTGCGGAGCAACGGCAGGAACGCGTGGGTGACCCGCACCTGACCGAACACGTTCACCTCGTACAGCACCCGGAGCGCGTCGGCGTCCATGTCGGCCGGGCTCATCATCGGGCCACCGACGCCGGCGTTGTTGACGAGCACGTCCAGGCGGTCCACCCGCTCGGAGACGGCCTTCACGGCCGCCGCCACGGACTCGTCCGAGGTCACGTCGAGCTCGACGAACTCCACCTCGGCGCCCTCCTCCGCCAGCGCCTCGGCGGCCCGGCCGCCGCGTTCCCGGTCACGCGCCGCCAGGAAGACCTGCCACCCCTTGCCGGCCAGGCGGCGTACGGTCTCCCTGCCCAGCCCCTTGTTCGCTCCGGTGACCAGCGCGACTGTCTTCACTTCTGTCATGGAGCCGAGCTTGGCCGCTTGCGCCGGGGCCCACCAGGACCGGTGCGGCCTGGGACCGGCCGTACCACCCGGCCGCGGCGAACCGCGAGGCATAGTTGAAGGGTGAACCGCGCAGAACTCGCCGAAATACTCCGCACGGCCCGGGCTCGGGTACGACCGCACGACGTCGGGCTGCCCGCGGGAACGCGTCGCCAGGTGCCAGGTCTGCGCCGAGAGGAACTGGCCATGCTCGCGGGCCTGAGTGTCGACTATGTGGTCCGGCTGGAGCAAGGGCGCGGACCTCGGCCCTCCCGTCAGGTCATCGCGGCCTTGGCCCAGGCTCTGCGGCTCGACGACGACGACCGCGACCTGGTGTTCCGGCTCGCCGGTCACGAGCCGCCCCAGGCGGGGCGCATCGCGATGGTCGTCCGGCCGAGCGTGCTCCGGCTGCTGGACCGCATGGCGGACCTGCCCGTGCTGGTGTTGTCGGCCAAGGGCGACGTGCTGGCCTGGAACCCCCTCGGGGCGGCGCTCCAAGGCGACATGTCCGCCTGGCCGCAGGGGCGACGCAACCTCATCTGGCAACGTTTCCTCGGCAGCAGCCGCTGCGAGGTCGCCGCGAGCCCGGAGGAGGACGATGCCGCCGCCCACGCCGCGGTCGGCACGCTGCGTGCCGCCCAGGCCCGCTACCCCGGCGACCCCGACCTGATCGAGCTGATCGCGGAACTACGTCGTGGCAGCCAGCGGTTCGACGAGCTCTGGCGGGAGGGACGGTCCTCCCCATGGCGTACCGCGACCAAGACCATCAGGCACCCCAGCCTGGGCACGATCTCGCTCGACTGCGACACCATGCTGCTCCCGGACGGCCACCAGACCGTGCTCGTGTACTCGGCCGAACCCGGGTCCCCGGAAGCGACCGTGCTCGACATGCTGCGGGTGATCGGGCTGCAAAAGGTGTGAGGCTCGACCCGCGCGTCGTACGGCTCCGCCTGGACACTGAGCATCCCGGCCTTCGTCGGTGTCGATGTCGATGCCCTGCTCGATCACGTGTAGGCCGATCTTCCGCTCGGCGGCCTGCGGCATCTACGGCGTCGCACCGTACGGCCGATTGCTCGCCGGACGGGGTTCTACCTGGTACTGGCTGGCTTGGAGGCGGAAAAGCCTGGCGTACAGGCCCTCCAGTGCCATGAGTTCGTCGTGGGTGCCGCGTTCCTCGATCCGTCCGGCGGATATCACGACGATATGGTCGGCGTCTCGAATCGTCCCGAGGCGATGGGATATGAGCAGGCTGGTCAGGCCGGCGCGATGCGCGTGCAGGCTGGAATGTATTTCGTACTCGGCCATCGGGTCGAGGCCTGACGTGGGTTCGTCGAGAATGAGGAGATCGCGCCTGTCCCTGAGCAGGCCGCGAGCCAGCGCCACGCGCTGCCATTGCCCGCCCGACAGCGGCGCCCCCGCGTCCGTGCCTTCCGCGTCAGGGCTTGCGGAGAACATGCGAGTCAAGAGGGTGTCATATCCGCGGGGCAGCTCGGCGATCGACTCGTGGATTCCGGCAAGCCGGGCAGCCCGTACGATTTCCTTCCGGTCGTCGATGGTGGCGAGGTCACCCAGTCCGATGTTCTCGGCCGCGGTCATGTCGTACTGCATGAAGTCCTGAAAGACCGCTCCCGTTTTCTGCCGGAGTTCGGCCACGGGAAGGTCGCGCAGGTCGACGCCGTCCCACAGAATCGCTCCACGAGTGGGGTCATAGAATCGGCACAACAGTTTCACCAATGTGCTTTTGCCTGACCCATTCCGGCCCACCAGCGCCGTCGCTCCGCCGGACGGGATGAACAGGTTCACCCCTCGCAGGATCCATGGGTGCTCGTCCGAATATCGGAACCAGACGTCCCGCAGTTCGATGCCTGAACGCAAGGGAGGCACGGGCCGCGCGACGGAAGGTGAGGGCAAATCCGGCTCAGCATGGATCACCGTCAGATAGTGGTCGAACATGAGGAGCTGCTGATGTGCCGCCGCCGTGGCCGACGTCGCCGAGTTGATGGCGCTCTGGATACCGGCGACCGCTGCGACGAACATCGCCACGTCACCGATTCCGATGCGGCCGGATGAAGCGGCGACGATCGCCCAGATGAGTCCTCCGCCCCCGATCGCCGCCGCGAAGAACGCGAGACCGCCGTGCACGGTCAGCTCGCGCCGGTCGACAAGGGCGTGTTCCCGGTTGATGCTGATCCGTTCGGTGAGCATCCGCCGGTGCAGGAACGGCCCGGTCCCGAACAACCGCAGTTCTTTCGCCGCCTCAACGGTCGACAGCAGGCTCGCGTAGAACCATTCCCGCCGTTCCACAGGGCTGACCTTCCACATCATCGCCACATTGCGTCGAGAGAGGTGAAGTTCCGCGGCGTAGATCGGTACGGCGGCCAGAGTCACCGTACCCGCCATGACCGGATTGATGATGACGAGCGAACCGAAGAACCCCGACCCCGACAGGACGGCGGCCAGCAGGCTCAAAGCGGTACTGACGATATGGCAGGGGGCCTGGCCACCGGCTTGCTGCGCCAGCCGCAGCCGATCCAGGAAGACCGGATCCTCGAAGCGGGCCAACCCCGAAAACCGGCCCACCGCGGTGAACAGCCGATCCTGTACCAGGAGACGGACGGACCGCTCACCCTGGGCTTGAAGGTATTGCCCGACACGCGGCAGGACCGCGCCGACCAGCGTCGCGCCCGCAAGAGCGCCGGCGACCGGGAGGACACCGCTCACGGACCCACCGGGCGAAGCGAGTTGATCGAAAACGTTCTTGGTCAACCAGGCCACGCCCACGGGAAGCGTCCCAGAGACGATCCTGCACACGGCGAGCAGGAGGAGATACCGGGGGGCCGCCCGCCAGAAAATCGCCAGAGCCGCCGCCAGAACCGACCCGCGTGCCGCTCCGGTTCCCGTCGTGGCCGTCGCCGGAGTCGACATCAAGCGGCCACCGTGGACGGTAGCTCAGCGGCGCGAAGAGCGCTTCCCCGAACAACGCCGTCCGCGACGTACAAGAAGCTCGGCCACGCCTTCACCTGAAACGCAGCGGTGATGCCCGCGTGCGAGTCGGTCACCGTCACGACCTTGGCGACAGGTTCCAGGTCGGCGGCCATGCGGTGGGCAACCTCCTCCGGACCTTCCACGACGGCGAGGACGCCGATGGAACCGCCGGCCTGCCGCGCCGCCCAGTCAACGAATATCGGCAACTGCTCATGGCAGAAGTCGCAGTCGGTGGAGAAAAAGGCCACCAGAGTGCGGTCGGCGAGAAAACCGCGGTCGATGACCATGCCATCGTTGGTGAGCGCAGAGAATTCACCCACCGGCTCGCCGTCTGCGATTCGAGGCCTCACCGGGGTGCCAGGCGCCGTTCTCGTCGCCAGCAGATCGCCGTGCTCTCGTAGTCGCCGGATGACGCCGTACGTGAAGGCGAGATTGAACGTACAAAGGAGGGTGAGGCCGACGAGGGAGATGATTACAGGAGTCATGACAAGTTTAAATCTCGCGCCACATGGCATCGATTCAAGGACACCATCATGGCGTCGCCCGAATCGATGCAGGTGGCGGCGTTATCCGCACACAACATCACTTGTGTAGCATTCTCCGCACTTCAGGGGTCCGCCAGGCTGGCCCACCCACTCGCAGTTCTTGTAATTATGATATTTGTCGGTGAAGATGTTGTCCCTCCAGCAGCCGCAGTACTGCACGACCGTGGCCGCGGCGGTGGTCCGAGGTGCGACGAGCTCTACCAGCCGGTCGCTGAAGCGCGTGAGCAGGGTCATTTAATGCCTCCGAGAGTTGATTGCCCGGTAAAAGTCGCCCCTGGGTGACGGAGAAATGTCGAGGTGAATTCGACTGGTGCAAGGAAGCGATGTGCGCGAAGCGGAAGCCGCCTGCGGGGCTTCCTGACCTCACGAAGAACATTGTGCCGAAGATATCTTTCACTGGGCTGTCGTGCGTCTGTCGTGTGTCATCGCCCCCGGATCCGACGTGCTCCCCGCTGTGTGGAGCACGTCACCGCCGATCCGTTCGATCCGCCGGCCCTGACCGCGCAGCCGCCGCGGACTGCCGAGCGCTCCACCATGGAACTGCCGTCCGGAGCGTGGGAAGGGTTGCTTGGGACGGCCACGGGCCAACGCGGTGCGGTGCGCCTCCCGGCACCCCCGGCGGCGAGAGCCGTTGATCAGGCGATCGCCCGGTGGCCCGGCCGGTGGCCGGGCGCCACAAGATCGTTGATCCACCCATGTGCGAGGCTTTGCCCGCTGGTTGGTGGCACAATGTGAACACTGCGACCTACAGTGTCTTTGACCAAGTGCACGCGTGTTCTTGACCAAATGTTCCGTCGATCTGTCATGGGCTCCGTTGGCCTGTGACGCCTCGGTCAACGCTGGGCCCAGTAACTTTTGGTGACTCCCCGCAGCTTATGGAAGGTTGATGATGGCCGACGAACCCGGTCGTACGGACAAAATCCGGTCGCACGTGCCGCACACGGCGCGGATCTGGAATTACTGGCTGGGTGGCAAGGACAATTTCGCCGCGGACCGGGAGGTCGGTGACCGGGTCCGGAAGATCTTTCCGGTGGTGATCGAGCTGGCCCGGGCCGACCGGCTGTTCTTGGGGCGGGCTGTGCGATACGTGGCCGCTGAGGAGGGGGTGCGGCAGTTCCTCGACATCGGCACGGGGCTGCCGAGCCAGGACAACACCCACGAGGTCGCGCAGCGGGTGGCCCCCGAGTCGCGGATCGTGTACGTCGACAACGACCCGCTGGTGCTCGTGCACGCACGAGCCCTGCTGACCAGTTCCGCGGAAGGCGCCACCGACTACATCGAGGCTGATCTGCGCGACCCCGACACCATCCTTCAGTCGGCGGCCAAGACGCTCGACTTCTCCCAGCCGGTGGCGATCATGCTGCTGGGCATCATGCACTTCATCAGCGACGATGACGAACTGCAGCGCATCATCGACCGATTGCTGGCCGCCGTGCCGTCCGGGAGCTACATGGTGGTGGCCAACACCACCACAGCGGTCAACGGTGAGGCCACCGCCGAGGCGGTACGCGTATGGAACCTGGACGCCCAACCGAAACTGAAGCTGCGGACTCCCGAGCGGATCGCCGCGTTCTTCGACGGACACGAGGTGGTGGAGCCGGGGTGGGTCTCGTGCTCACGCTGGCGGGCGGAGCCGGAGTACGACGGCAGTCTGCCTGTCGAGGTCGACCAGTGGTGTGGGATCGTCCGCAAACGCTAGATGATCGCTTCCAGGGTGTGGGCTTGAACCTCACGTAGCGAGAGGTTCAAGCGTTGCTGTCGTGATCGGGAAAGACGCCGCCAGCCGCCGACGGAGCATTGGCGAGCGGGCGGACCGCCTCGAGCCACCGCCGCTATACCGCGGAGGACATGCGGCGGCTGTACCGCGTGCGGGCGCTACGTGCGCTCGGGATCCCGCTGGAGGAGATCAAGGGTGTGCTCGCGGCCTCGTCGGAGGACGTGGCGGGGATGCGCGGTCTGCTGGTGGCGCAATTGGGCCGGCTCACCGTGCAGGCGGAGACGATTCAGCAGCTCATCCAGCAGGTCGGCGGACTGCTGCAGCGGCTGGAGGCAGGGTCGATGCCCGATCCGCACCAGTTCATGACGACCTTGGAGATGATCTCTGTGCTGGAGAGCCATTTCACCGACGAGCAGCGCGTACAGATGGCCCAGGGCCTGGCGGCGGCGGCCCGGAGGCGGTCGAGGAGGCCAAGACCCGCTGGGCCGGGCTGGTCGGGCAACTGCTGGGCCATGTGCGGGACGACACCCCGGTCGACGACCCGCAGGTGCAGGACCTCCCGAGCAGGCGAACCGATCCGATCGTGCCCTGTTGCGGCGACGGTTCCGACTCCGGGTGTGCTGCTTCTTGACCGACGGCGGCGGGGCGTTGCGGAGGTGTCATGGCCGGGTAACGGTTGGAGAACAGCGGGTTACCGCGCGGTGCGCAGGCCGGGCAGCATGGAGGCTGTGGCACTATCCCGGGGGGCTTTGCGTGAGCGCCGGGCCTCCCTTGTGAACCAGGCCGTGCACCAGTTGCGGTCCTGGCCTGCTCTGGTGTTCGTTCCCACTACGGCGGGGGCCGTTTTCACCAGCGGCGGTCATGAGATCGTCCGGCTGCCAGACTCCGGCAGCGCGCACCTGCACCTGACCGTCCCCGTGATCGACCGCTTGCGTGCCGTCCTGTGCGCCTGTACGCATCTGGGGATGGGTGAGGAGCGAGGGTGGGTGGCCGTCCCGGTGGAGACCTCGGTCGATCTCGACCTGCTCCTCGCGCTGGTCAGCGTGGCGATCAAAGCGAACGAGTGACCTTCAGGCGATCTGGCCCATCGCGTATTGGTGCTGGAGCCGTAGTACGCCTCCGGCGTGCCCGAGCGGAGATCGCTTGCGTGGCTGTCGCGACGGAGTGTCGAATGGGGTCGGTACGCGGGAGAGACGTCGGCGCACCCCTTGGAGGGGCAATGAGGCCGTTGGCCATCGCCTTGGTCGTGGTTCTGGTGGCCGCGGGCTGTTCGACGCCGAGACGGGACAAGATCACGGTCGCGTGCGGCGCGAGCGAGCGATGGTGCGCGATGATGGTCAAGAGGTTCGCCGATTCCACCGGTGTGGAGGCCGACTTCGTCCGGCTGTCGAGTGGGGAGGCGCTGGAGCGGATCAAGGCGGCCAGGGCGCGGCAGGAGTTCGATGTCTGGCATGGCGGTGAGGCCGCCTCCTACGTGGCCGCCAAGGGGCAGGGATTACTAGAGACGTACAAATCCGAAAAATCCGGCGAAATCCAGCAGGGGTGGGCTGATCGGGAGAACGCCTGGAGCGGGATCTACGTCAGCGTGCTGGCGTTCTGCAACAACACCAAAGAGCTGGCCAAACGAGGCATGCAGCCGATCCGCTCCTGGCGGGAGTTGCTGGACGAGCGGTTGCGCGGCGGCGTCGCCATCGCCCATCCGGCCACCTCCGGAACCGCCTACGCCGGACTGTGGACGCAAATGGAGCTCAGCGGCCGCGATCAGGACGCCGCGCTCGGCTACATGAGCAGGCTTCACCCGAACGTGCTGAGATACAACGCGGCCGGCGGCGCGGCGGCCTTGCAGGTGGCCAAGGCGGAGGCGGCGGTCGGCGTCGTCTTCTCCCATGACTGCGTCGCCGCCCAGGAGCAGGGTTATCCGAACCTGCAGGTGACCTTTCCGCAGGAAGGCACCGGATACGAGCTCGGTGGCCTGGCGGTGCTGGCTGGGGCCCACAACCCCGGCAGCGCACGCAAGTACGTCGACTGGGCGCTGAGCGGCGCGTCCCAGCGGCTCGGACCGCTGGTGAAGTTCTATGCCCTGCCCACCAACACCAAGGTGCCGGCGCACTCCAAGGCGGTCGACCTGGCGACGGTCAAGCTGGTCTCCTACGATGTGGAGGTCGCTGGGCGTGCCAAGCAGGCGCTCGTCGACAGGTTCGGAGCGGAGATCGCCGGGCCGCCCGCCTAGGAGCACCCCTCGAACTGCGGAACCGAGATCACCGACAGGTCGATGCCCGACCTGCCGAACCACTTGTCCAGCAACATGTGCGCCGTGCCGTCCTGGTACATCTGGGTGATGGCCCGGTTGAGCTCCTCGCAGCCGTCGACGTCGCCCTTGCGGACGCCGATCGATGTGCGCTGCTCGTTGAAGGTCGCGCCGACCAGGTGCAGGTCGACGCCCGGCTTGGTGAGCAGCCCCGCCAGGATCTGGCTGTTGGTGGAGATGGCGTCGATCCTGCCGTCCTCGATCATCTCCAGGCAGACGTTGTAGTCGGGTGCGGAGACGGGGATCGCCTTGACCCGGCGCTCGTCGACGATCCGCTGGGCGATGTTCGTGCCGCGCACCCAGCAGATCTTGCGGTCCTCCAGATCGCGAACGTCGCGGATGACGCCCTTGTCGGCCGGCCGTACCGCGATGTCCTGGAAGTCGACGTGGTACGGCCCGGCGAAGTCGATCACCTTCTTCCGCTCCGGGGTGACCGACATGTGGGCGAAGACCAGGTCGGCACGCCCGTCCGTCAGCACGGTGAGCTGGTCGCCGGCCTTGATCTCCAGCCAGCGGATCCGCTTGCCCAGTCGGGAGATGAGATCCTCTGCCACGTCGATGTTGAAGCCGTCGTAGGCTCCGTACCGCCCCTTGAAACTGATGAGCGGGACGTCGGAGCGGATGGCGACGGTCACTTCGTCCTTGTCCACGAGGGATTCCGGCCGTGTGGCGCCGCAGGCGGTGAGCAGCAGGAACAGGCAGATCAGCAGTCTTCTCACCGGTACTCCCTGAGCCGTGGCCAGATGCCGATCAGGATGAGCAGGGCACCGGCGGCCAGCCCGGCGGGCACCGATCGCCACAGTGCTTCCAGGGCTCTGTCGCCGTTGTCGACGGCGCGCTCGAAGTCGGACTCGTGCCGCCGTATCAGCCCCTCCAGCACCTTGTCGTAGCCCTCGTAGGCCTGGGTGAGCTCCCCGTCCCAGAACTTGATCGCCGCTTCGCCCGACAAGGTCCGCATCCGCGCGTCCGCCTGCTGGAACTTCTGGTAGGCGGCGAAGAGCCGTTCCCGGTCCTGGCCCGTCGATGTGCCGAGCAGGCCCTGGAAGTTCGCCCGCAGCTTGCTCTGGTAGTCGGGCAGGCTGGTGGACTCGACGGCCGCGATCGTCCGGGACTTGTCCAGGAAGGTGTGTTCGTAGGTGTCCTTGCGGAAGCGGTCGAGCAGGTAGCGGCTCTGGTCTCCGTGCATGCTCCTGCTGATCGCCCGCGCTCTGGTCAGGGTGAGCACCGAGTCGAAGCCGTCGCGCTTGGCCTCCTCCAGTGCCTGGCCCTGCCGGTTGAGCAGGGCCGTACCGGTCACCAGGCCGGCCGCGGTGAGCACGGTGGCGACCACCAGGGCCGGCGCGAAGACCCGGCGGAACCTGCGGGTCAGATAGACCTGCAGGTTCAGCAGGCAGACCAGCGCGAGCAGCCCGGTGACGATGATGGCTGAGCGGGCCAGCGAGGTGGCCGAGCGCTCGGCCTCGTGCGCGCGCCTGACGATCGTCCCGGTTTCCAGCGTCAGGTTGTAGGCCTGGGGGAGCAGTTCGCGGTGCATGAGGTCGGTGGCCTTCTGATAGGCCTGGACCACGTGGTCGGGCGGTTGTCCCGCGGTGTGCTCGGACTGCATGTCCAGCAGCCGGGCCTGGGCCGCCAGCCGTTCGTAGCGGCCCAGCCCCTCGATCAGCGACTCGACCGTACGTTGCTCGGCGGGGTTGTCCAGGGCCAGCCGGTAGGCCTTGAGCAGGCTCTCGGAGATCTCCAGCCGTCGCTGATCATAGCTGGTCAGGTCGGCCTGCTGCTGCGGGCCGTACTCCCTGCCCAGCAGCAGGGTCTCGGCCACCAGCGCGTCCATTTCCGACATCTGCCGATACAGGCCGGTAGTGGCGAGCACCTGCGGCCCCGCGTCATGCCCGATCGTCCGCAGGCCGGAGCCCGTACTCGCCGCGCCGGCCAGGATCGCGGCCAGCAGCAGCGTCAGGGTCAGCAGGGACAGTCCGGCCAGCGTGCGCAGCCGCCCGGAGACCGACTCTCCGCGCAGGACCGGAGGCATCGCCGTCACCGTCATGGGCTGCTCCCGCGGGAGACGCCGGGATCGTTGGCGTACACCGCGCCTCCCGAGATCAGCTCGTGCTGGGAAATCGAGCATGGCTGCGAAGGCGGCAAATCCGCAAGAGGCAGACGGCTCCGCGAAGACCACGCCCGCAAGGTCGTCGATTTCGAGCGCGGCCCGGCCTGGCAGGGATCACTCGACACCGCGCCGATGACGGGCCGGAGCCGTTCACCTGGGCCCCCGGCTTTGTTACCGAGCAATTTCTTTTGGGCTGAGCCCTTGACCTGGACCCCGGGAGGGGGGAGTTTGGTCGGCATCGGATTTACGAGTCATTTACGAACCTGGTTCGTAAAGGGGTGTCGTGTGGCGATTGTGATCGGAGTGGTGACCCACTCGACGCACGGGGAGTTGTTCCGGGAGGCCGCGAACACGCTCGGTGGGGTCGACCTGGAGTGGGTCAGCTACGACCATGAGGACGAGATCCACGCCAAGGTCGCCGAGTTCCTGAGCACGACCCGGCTCGACGGTTTCCTGGCCGGCCCGGTCCCGTACACGGCCAGCCGCGCGCTCCTCCCACCCGGCCTCCCGGTCGGCGTGATCCGCTCGTCGGCGCTCGACCTGACCCTCGCGCTCTACCGCGCCCAGGAGCGTGGCTGGGGTCGCACCCCGGTCAGCATCGACACCTTTCCCGCCGAGGCGGTCGACGCGGTCGCCGCCGCGCTCGAACTCGACGCCGACGCCATCGACTGCCTGCCGTACGCCCCCACGCAGTCCGTGGAGGACATCGTCGAGTTCCACCGTTCCGCCTACCACCGGTTCGGCGACCGCAGCTACGTGATCAGCGTCCGCGCCGCCGTCCGCGAGCGACTGTCCGGCGAGATCCCGATCATGAGCGGCATGCCGGTGCCGGCGACGATCCGGACCGAGCTGCACGAGCTCGCGCTCCGGATCGAGTCCGAGCGGGCCAGCGCACAACGCTTCGCCGCCGGAGTCTTCCTGATCTCGCATTCGCAGGACGAGGAACGCGCCCGGATCGGCCTGATGAATCTGCTGCTCAACACCCCCGAGTTCGCCGGCGCGTGGATCGAGGACCGCGGCCGGCGCGGTGTCGTCGTCTTCGCCCACAAGGCCCTGTTCGAGCGCATCACCCGCAACTGGGTCGCCGTACCCGCGCTCGCCGAGGCGGCCGCGGCGCTCGGTGCGCAGGTCTCGGCCGGGTTCGGCGTCGGCGCGTCCGCCCGTAACTGTGTGGCCCTGGCCGAACAGGCGGCCGCCCGGGCCGAGCGGGAGAGCGAGCCGTGCGGCTACCTGATCGAGGACAGCGGCGTGATCATCGGCCCGATGGGGCCGGTCCGGGCGGCGCTCAGCTACTCGTACCGCGAGCACGGCGACGACGTCGAACAGCTCGCGAAGTCCGTCGGCCTCAGCGCCGCGACCGTCTCCCGCCTGGCGGCACTGGACCACGAGCTGGAAGGTCGCGCGATCTCGCCCGGTGAGCTCGCCGGCCATCTCGGCATCACGGATCAGAGCGGCCGCCGGCTGATCCGCACACTCGACGCTGGGGGCCTGGTGAGCGTCGAAGGCACTGCTCAGCACCATCCGAAAGGACGCCCGACGCGTCTGTACCGGCTACGCATTGCCCAAGCGTTACTGCGCCCATCGCGTTGAAGGGACGACCATGGAGCTCAACCGCCGCCAGATCCTGAAGTACGCCGGCCTCGGGCTGGCCCTGCCCGCCGCATCGCCCCTGCTGTCCGCCTGCTCCAACGACAAGTCCGCAGGCGCCGGCGACGGCAGCGTGAAGTTCGAGGGCTGGGACTACGAGGCCGCGCTCGTCCAGCAGAACCTCGACAACTTCACCAAGACCAGCAACATCAAGGTCAACTACACCCCGATCACGAGTGCCCAGTACGTGCAGAAGGTCGTCGCCGAGTTCACCGGTGGCGGCGGCCCCGACGCCCTCTATGTCTACGACGACTCCCTCGCGGGCTGGGTCGAGGGGGACTACCTGCAGCCGCTCGACGGCATGCCGGGCGTCGACGAGGTGTACGGCGCGATCTACCCGGGCAACGCGGCCGCGATGACCTATCAGGGCAAGCGCTACGGCCTGCCGTACTACACCGACTCCAACTGCCTGACCTACAACGCCGACATCCTGGCCAAGGCCGGGATCACGAAACCCCCTGCCAGTCTGGAGGAACTGGAGGCGCAGGCAGTCAAGATCAAGAGCGCCGGCCTCCTGGAGTACCCGATCGGCGTACCGGCGCAACTGTCCGACACCTGGTGGTCCTGGGTGTGGGCGCTGGTCTTCGGCAGCGGCGGCAACATGTTCGACGACCAGCAGACGCCGATCATGAACACCACCGACTCCGTGGTGAAGGACGTCTTCGCCTGGCTGCAGCAGGCGGCGACCAAGTCGAAGGTGATCGACCCGGCCTGCCTGCAACTGCTGGCGGTCCCGATCGACAACGCGATGAAGGCGAACCGGTACGCGTACACGATCGGCGCGCGGTACGCGAGCCGCGACTACAACGACGCGACCAAGTCCAAGGCCGCGGGCAAGATCCGGATGGCGCTGGTACCGAGCCTCGATGGTCAGGTGCACGGGACGGTCAGCAACACCCGGCTCTATGCGCTGGCCAAGGACACCGAGGTGAAGGACAACGCGTTCAAGCTGCTCACCTACCTGGGCGGACTCGACGCGAACAAGAAGCCGTACACCGCGAAGTTCTGGTTCCTGCAGCGTGGTCTCGGGTTCGCCTACAAGTCGATGGCGACCGATCCGGAGATCGTCGCGTCGCTGAAGAAGTTCGCCGACCCCGCCATCTACGCCCACCTGGGCGAGATCGCCAAGCCGCGCAACGTGCTCGGTGTGCCGTGGTACACCGAGTTCGAGATCGAGATGCACAAGGTCGTGCAGGGGGTGCTGAGCAACCAGACGCAGCCGTCCGCGGCGGTGGCGAGCTTGGCGCAGTCCGTCGACACGCTGAAGAAGAAGTACAGCTGAGGATGGCCGTCCTCGCCGAACGCCGGCCGCTGGGCGACACCGCCAAGGCCTGGGCGCTGAACGCGCCGGCCATGATCGTGATCGCCCTGCTGGTCGCCTACCCGATCGCGTACTCGTTCTGGGTCAGCCTGCAACGGAACAACCTGAAGCGCCCGCGGGCGAACAAGTTCATCGGCTTCGACAACTACCAGGCCCTGCTCAGCGATCAGGCCTTCCTGTCCGCGCTGAAGGTGTCGGCCCTGTTCGTCCTCGTGGTGCTCGGGCTGACCGTCGTGCTCGCGCTGATCCTGGCGCTGGTGCTGAACGAGCAGTTCCGCGGCCGCGGTCTGCTGCTCAGCCTGGCTCTGCTGCCTTGGGCCATGCCGGGGGTGGTGAACGGCCTGATGTGGCGGACCATCTTCGACGCGAAGACCGGAGCCCTGAACGGCCTGCTGACGCAGCTCGGACTGATCGACGGCTATCACGCCTGGCTGACGTCCGGGACCGGCGCGTTCCTGTTCACCGCCCTGGCCCAGGTGTGGAACACGCTCCCGTTCTCGGTCATCATCCTGCTCGCCGGACTGTCGACCATCCCCTCCGAGTTGTACGACGCCGCCACCGTCGACCGAGCGGGCGCGGTGCAGCGGTTCGTCCAGGTGACGGTGCCGTGGTTGCTGCACCCACTGCTGATCGTGCTGATTCTCGAGACGATGAACGCGTTCCGCGCCTTCGACACCATCTACGTGCTGACCGGTGGCGGACCGGGTGACGCGACCACCACCATCGCCCTGCTCGACGTGCAGACCGTCCTGACCTTCACCGACTTCGGCCTGGGCAGCGCCTACGCCTGGGTGATCACCGCGATCACCCTCCTGATCTCGGTGGGCTATATCGGCCTGCTCTACCGGAAGGGGAACTTCGAGGTATGAGCACCGTGGTGAAGGTCCCCCTGCGCTACCGCATCCCCTGGAAGAAGATCGTCCTGTACGTGCTGGCGGTCGCGTTCGCGCTGTATCTGGTGTTGCCGTTCTACTGGATCGTCGCGATGAGCTTCATGCGCGAGGTGGATGCGATCGCCGTTCCGCCGCACTGGATTCCGAGCCACCCGACGTTGGAGAACTATCTCGGTTTCATCCATCCGAGTGAGGCCCAGCAACTCGTCGGCGGCCGGGCGATCGACGAGACGCCGTACTCCTTGCGGAACAGCCTGATCGTCGCCACCTCGACGGCGGTCCTGAATCTCGTGCTGGCCACGTTCGCGGCGTACTCGTTCTCGCGGCTGAAGTTCCGTGGCAGTCAGGTGCTGCTGGTGCTCTACCTGCTCACCCGGATGGTGCCGGGGATCGCGATCATCATCCCGTTCTACCTGCTGATGCGGACGCTCGGGCTGCTGGACACCTACCTGGCGCTGATCCTGTCGTACACGACGTTCGCGCTGCCGATCACGATCTGGATCCTGAAGGACTTCTTCCGCTCGGTGCCGCGCGAGCTCGAGGAGGCGGCCCGGGTGGATCGGTGCGGCTGGTTCCGGACCATGTGGTCGGTGTTCCTGCCGGTCGCGGCGCCGGGGCTGGTCGCGGCCGCGGTGTTCGCGTTCATGACCGCGTGGAACGAGTTCATGTTCGCGTTGTTCCTGACCAGTACGAAGGCGGCGAAGACGATCCCGGTGGTGGCGGCGAACTTCGCCACCGACTTCAACACCCAGTTCACCGTGATGGCCGCGGCCGGCGTGCTCGCGGTCGTCCCACCTCTGGTGCTGGCCCTGCTCTTCCAGCGCAAGCTGGTCCAGGGCATGGCCGCCGGATCCGTGAAGGGCTGACAGATGGCAGAGGTTCGACTCGAAGGCATCACCAAGTCGTTCGGCGGCAAGACCGTGGTGAACGACCTGAATCTGACCATCGAGGATCGGGAGTTCCTCACCCTGGTCGGCCCGTCCGGTTGCGGAAAGTCGACGACCCTGCGGATGATCTGCGGCCTGGAACGGGCCTCCGAGGGCAACATCTTCTTCGACGGCAAGCCGGTCAGTTGGCTGCCGGCCAACAAGCGCGACGTCGCGATGGTGTTCCAGAGCTACGCGCTCTATCCGCACAAGACGGTCCGGCAGAACATCGGGTTCGCGCTGAAGATGATGCGGGTGCCCAAGGCGACGATCGCCGAGCAGGTGCTGCAGGCGGCCCGGACGCTGGACATCGAGGACCTGCTGGATCGCAAGCCGCGCGAGCTGTCCGGTGGCCAGCGGCAACGGGTCGCGCTCGGTCGCGCGATCGTGCGGGATGCCGGCGCGTACCTGCTCGACGAGCCGTTGTCCAACCTGGACGCGCAGCTCCGGGTGCTGATGCGCGCGGAGATCAAGCGGCTGCACGTCGATGTCGCCCGGACGTTCATCTACGTCACCCACGACCAGGTCGAGGCGATGACGATGTCGGACCGGATCGCGGTGATGCGCGACGGCGTGATCCAGCAGTGCGCGACGCCGGAGGAGATCTACGAACGTCCGGCGAACCGTTTCGTCGCGTCGTTCATGGGCTCGCCGCCGATGAACTTCGTCACCGGTGAGCTGGCCGACGTCGACGGCGTCCGGACCTTCCGCAGCGGCGCGTTGAGCCAGGAGCTGGGCCGGTACGACGTTTCGCCGGACGACCCGGCCGTCGTCCTGGGCGTCCGGCCGGAGGACATCACGTTGTCGCCGACCCCGGTCCCGGGCTACCAGCCCGGGAAGGTGTTCGTGTCCGAGCCGCTCGGCCCGGACGTGCTCGTCACGGTCCGGATCGACGGCGAGCTGCTGAAGGCCCGCGTGCCAGTGCCGTTCCGGCTGGGTCACGACAGCACGGTGTACGTCGGCTTCGACCAGAACCGCCTGCATTTGTTCAAGGCCTCCGACGGCACCGCGCTGCACGCACCGCATCGGGCCTAGGCACCGCCCCGCAAGCCCCCTATCGAGAGGACCGCTTTTGAGAAACCCCGAGAATGCGATCGTCGAGGTCGAGCTGCCGGACGACTTCGACGAGTTCTGGGCGGCCGGCCTGGCGGACTGCGCGTCGTACCCGCTGGACCCGGTGCTCACCGAGATGCCGTCGCTGTCCACGGACAAGGTGATCGTCTACGATCTGCGTTACACCAGCTACGGCGGTTTGCGGGTCGCAGGCTGGTACACCGTCCCGCGCGATCGGCCGGCCCCGGACCAGGCTCGGTATCCGGCGTTGGTGACGATCCCCGGTTACATCTCCGAGCCGACGATCCCGAAGGAATGGTCCGAGCTCGGGTACGCCGCGCTCGCGGTGGCGCCGCGCGGCAAGCTGCGGTCGAACGGCGTGTTCAACCCGGGCTACCCGGGATTGCTGACGCACAACATCGTCGACCGCAACACGTACGGGTATCGCGGGTTCTACCTCGACGTGGTGCGGGCGGTCGAGGTGCTGCTCGATCGTCCGGAAGTCGACGATCTGCGGATCGGACTGCAGGGGTCGAGTCAGGGCGGCGGCCTCGGGATCTCGACAGCCGCGCTCATGCCGGAGGTGATCCGGTGCGTTGCGGCGGGAGCGCCGTACCTGTGCGGGATCATGACCGCGCCGACACTGACCCGGTCGTACCCGTACGAGGAGATCAATGAGTACCTGCGGCTGCACCCGAAGGACGTCGACCGGGTGCGGGAGACGGTCGCGTACTACGACGGGCTCAACTTCGCGCCGAAGGTGCGGGCGCCGACGCTGCTGTACATCGGGCTCGAGGACGACGTGTGCCCGCCGGAGACCGGGTTCGCGCTGCGGCGGGTGCTGACCTGTGAGACCACCCTGCACGCCTACCCGCACTGCGCGCACCACGCCGGGCTGCCGGGTGTGATGCGGATCGTGGAGGACTTCCTTGCCGGACACCTCACCCCGGGACGGTGAACCGATGAACTTCGACAGCTACTGGTCCGCCGTCGACGAAGAGCTGGCCGCGATTCCCGCTCGGCCCGTGCTCGATCTGGTGCCGGCGCGGACGACGGACGAGGCGACCAGCTACACCGTGCGGCTCACCAGCACCGGGCCGTACCGCGTCTTCGGTCATCTCAGCATCCCGGCCGGTGACGGGCCGTTCCCCGCGCTCCTGCAGACGCCGCGTCACGGGAGCGTCAACGACATGCCGCACCCGAACGATCGGAGCCGGTACGTCGTGTTCGGCCTGATGCACCGTGGTCAGCGACTGGCCGACGAAGGGTTCTCGGCGGCGTACCCGGGATTGCTGACGATGGGCATCGACGACCCGGCGTCGTACGTCTATCGCGGGATCGCAGCGGACTGCCTGCGGGCCGCGGAGTTCCTGATGAGCCTGGACGAGGTCGATCCGGCGCGGGTGGCCGTGCGTGGAGACGACCTGGCGCTGCTGACGGCTGCCCGGCGGCCGGGGTTCAGCGCGGTCCGGCTCTCGGGGTTGCTGTTCTACCGGGCGGCAGAGGCACGGCTGAAGTCGAGCCACTATCCGCTCGAAGAGCTCAACGATCACCTCCGTGCCGGCTCGTCGGCGCAGGTCGTCGACAACACTCTTGCCTACTTCGATCCGGTCCGGCATGCGTCCGCGGTGACCGCCCGGACGTTGCTCGCCGTCGACGATCCCGACTGGTGCGCCGCGCTGATCGAGGCCTTGCCCGCCGCGAGCGTCTACAAGCTGACCCACCTCGACGGCACCGACAACGACTTCCTGGATGCCTGGCTGGCCGAGCTCGCCGGCGTACCACCGATGTCGAAGTTCCTCGTATGACCAATCCGTTCGGGGTCCGGCCGGTCATCAACGCCTCCGCGACACTCACCGCACTGGGCGGCTCGCTGATGCCGCCCTCAGTGCTGAAGGCGATGACGGAGGGCGCGGCCCACTTCGTCGACCTGCCCGAACTCCACGACCGCGTCGGTGAGCGGCTGGCCGTGCTCACCCGCAACGAGGCGGCCTGCGTGACGTCTGGTGCCGCGGCGGCGATCACCCTCACGGTCGCGTCATGTGCCGGTGAGCCCGCGCAGGCGTTCCCGGCCGATGCCGAGGTCGTCATGTTCGCCGGCCAGCGCAACGGCTACGACTACGCGGCCCGCCTGACCGGCGCCCGCATCGTGGAGGTCGGTCCGTCGGCCGAGGAGCTTCGAGCCGCCCTGGTACGACGCCCCGCCTGCGTACTGTGGTTCGCCGGCGCCCACTACGCGGCGGATGCTTTGCCGATCGAGGACGTGATCCGGGTCGCCCGGGAGCTCGCCTCGGCCGGCCCGGCCCCCGCCGGTCGACCGGCCGTGCCGGTGATCGTGGATGCGGCGGCCCAGATCCCACCCGTCTCCTCGCTGTGGCGATTCACCACGGAGCTCGGTGCGGATGCCGTGATCTTCAGCGGTGGGAAAGGGTTGCGCGGACCGCAGTCGAGCGGGCTGGTGCTGGGGAGGCGATGGATCGTCGACGGGTGCCGGGCGCATGCGTCGCCGAATCAGCAGATCGGGCGCGGGATGAAGGTCGGGAAGGAAGAGCTGCTCGGGCTGTACGCCGCGGTCGAGTGGACCCTGGAGCAGGACGAGAAGGCACTGCTCGCGAGCTATGAGCAGATTGTCGAGCGGTGGATCGCCGGCCTGCGCGGAGTGCCGGGTGTCGTCGCCGAGCGCGGGTACCCGAGTGAGGCGGGCCAGCCGCACGGGCGCGCGGTTGTCCGACTGTTGACGACCAGCGGCTGGACCCGGGACGGGTTGGCGCAGGCCTTGTGGGACGGGGACCCGCGGATCGCGGTCGGCGTGTCCGGCGTACCCGACGACGCGATCGCGCTGAACCCGCAGACGCTCGCGCCGGGGGAGGACCTGATGGTTCTCGACGCACTGGTCCGTCACCTGAGTCACGGCAGCACACCATACCCCCACGGGGAACCCATGTGATCACCTTCGGGCACGAGGAGACTCCCTTCTGCCGCTCGATACGGTCGGCCGGAAATGCCGCTCGTGCCGGCGTGAACCGTACCGAATCGTCGAGCCGGCGACCGCCGGTGTGGCGGTCCTGGAGGGGATTGCGATATTCATGATCACGCCCCAAGATGGGGGGCCAGCCGACACCTCCTGGAGGAGCGACATGCTGACCGTGATCGGCGCGGGGTTCCCGCGCACCGGTACGAGTTCGATGAAGGCGGCACTGGAACGGCTGGGATTCGGGCCCTGCCACCACATGTTCGACGTCGGGTCCGACTCCGACCGCGCCCGGCGGTGGGCGCCTCTGGCCAGCCATGACACGGTCCCGGAGTGGGAGCATGTGTTCGAGGGATTCCGTTCCGCTGTGGACTGGCCGGCTTCGTTCTTCTGGCGCGAGCTGGCGGCCAGGTACCCGGAGGCCAAGGTGGTCCTCACGGTACGCGACCCGTACGCCTGGTTCGCGAGCATGAGGACGCTCATCACCAGCGGCCCGCCACGCTTACAGGCCGGGAAACTGGCGCCGGAGGCGGCCGGCCTGATGGAGAACATGAAGACCACCCGTCCGCTGCTCGAGCGCATGATACGGGAGGGGCTGGGCAGCGACCGGCCCTTCGGCGAGGTCCCCGACGAGAAGGAGACCATCGTGGCGTTCGAGCAGCACACGGCCATGGTGAAGGAGAGCCTGCCGCCTGAGCGGCTGCTGGTGTTCGACGTGCGGGAAGGGTGGGAGCCGCTCTGCCGTTTCCTGGAGGTGGATGTCCCTGCCGGTGAGCCGTTCCCGCACCTCAACGACAGCAAGATGATGCAGCAGTCGATCGACAGGCTGATGGACGGGGAGAACATCGGACTTCCCTTCCACCCCGCGGGCTGAGCACCGGTTCAGCCGGCCCCGCCGAGGCGCGGGCGCTGAACCAGCGTCCGCCGTCTCGCTCGAAAACCCGGTTTGATGCTGTGAGATGGGGTTGTGCCGCGTGGTCAGCGCACCGGCCGGCGAGTCGGCCCGCCTGGGTCATCGGATCACGGCCGACGCACGCGCCCCCGGTTCGATCCTGACGGCCGGGGGTGCGTGCGTTTCACCGGGTCACGCGTAGAGGAAGTAGTAGCCGTACCGGCCCTCCCATACGCATGAGTAGTCGTCCCACCAGTGCTGGTTGATGCCGTAGGTTCCGATCCGCTCGCACTCCGATCGATCTCTGAAGACGCCGGCCAGTCTGTCGGCGTGCGCCGGGGTGGCGCCGATCGTCAGCGACACTGCGAGGACCATGACGGCCGAGACGAGAACAGCGCGTGCCTTTCGCATTCATCCTCCTGCGGCTGTGGAGATCATGACGCTGGACAGTAGCACTCAACACGCACCACGAAAATTGTCAGGGCCGAATCGGTCGCGGAAGGAGCTCAAACTTTCATCGGCGTTATCGCGAACACTTGCAAATTTAACCAACTTTACCGCCGGTAATTCCGTCGTCACTTCTTGAGGTCGCTTTTTCTGGCTGCCTGTGCATGCCATGGATGATCTGAGCCTGTCGTCGCTCTAACTGCCTATAAAGTACGTTTTATGCCTCTTTTCCTGGTCGGTTAGCGTGATGCGGTGAAACCTTTGACCATCATTACTCGCGTGACATATCGTCTCCCCGTCCATATCGATGTGAGCCACGGCACTCGAGCGGGACGTTCGTTCTCGCACGCGCCTCGGCCGGCGCGCTGATCGCGGCTGCCCCCGGCACCGCAGGAGACCACGGACGGCCACCGGGGAAGCGGCGATCATCCGACTGACCGGAGTCACACCATGCAAGCTCGAACCCGCACGGCCATGCTCATCGGCGTGGTGATGACCGTGCTGGCCGCCATCGGTGTGCCGGCATCCTTCGCGCCGCCGGCCCACGCCATGCAGGCGATCACCGACATCGCTTACGCGCCCGCACAACCGGCCGGTAGCAGGGGGCATCTCCTGGACCTCTACCAGCCGTCCACCGGCACCACGCCCCGGCCGCTGCTGATCTGGCACAAGGGCTCGGCGTGGACGAGTGACAACGGCAAGGCCGGCACGGACG
The DNA here is from genome assembly GCF_040654715.1 of Nonomuraea sp. NPDC050643. Classification (NCBI taxonomy): domain Bacteria; kingdom Bacillati; phylum Actinomycetota; class Actinomycetes; order Streptosporangiales; family Streptosporangiaceae; genus Nonomuraea; species Nonomuraea sp. NPDC050643. The sequence goes on from NZ_JBFAIM010000045.1 coordinate 87,813, forward strand.
CGATCGCGGCCATCTTCAACCCGCTGGGCTTCGCCGTGGCCGGCGTCAGCGTCCGGTCCAGCGCCCAGGCCATCTTCCCGGCCCAGGTGCACGACATCAAGGCGGCCATCCGCTGGCTGCGCGCGAACGCCGCCACGTACAACCTCGATCCCGCTCGTTTCGCGATCATGGGCGACTCCTCGGGCGGCTGGCTGACGGAGATGGCGACCCTGTCCGGCGGCGTGGCGGCGCTGGAGGGCACCGTCGGCACGACCGGCGTCTCCAGCGCCGTGCAGGTGGGGCTCGCCCTCTTCAGCCCGACCGACTTCCTGCAGATGAACGCGCAGAACCTGCCGACCGGCGGGCTGGACCACAACTCTCCCGCCTCCCCGGAATCCCTCCTGGTCGGCTGCCCGATCCAGACGTGCCCGGCCACGGTGGCCCAGGCCAATCCGATGACGTACGTCGACGCCAACGACCCGCCGCTGATGTTCCTGCACGGCCAGGCCGACTTCCTGGTGCCGCACGGGCAGAGCGTCCTGCTCTACGACAGGATCAAGGCTCAGTGCGGTGACGCCACGTTCGTCTCGGTGCCCGCCGCGGACCACATGATGGTCCAGATCATGGACCCCGCCCACTACGGCCTGCAGACCGTCCGCACCACCACCGACTGCGGCGAGACCGTCAGCACCGGCACACTGGACCCCACCTGGGCCAACTTCGCGACCTTCCTGCGCGGCGGGCTCAAGATGGGCACGTCCTGCGAGGTCGCCTATGCCACCGGCGTCTGGGACGGCGCCTTCAACGGCAGCGTGACCATCAGGAACACCGGCACGACCCCCGTCGACGGCTGGAGCGTGACCTGGGCCTGGTCGGGCAACCAGCAGATCACGACCGCCTGGAACGCCACGGTGGTCCAGACCGGCACCCAGGTGACCGCCCGCGACGCCACCCACAACCGTTACATCGGCCCCGGCTCCAGCCAGAGCTTCGGCTTCTCGGCGACCGCCACCGGGTCGAACGCCTCACCGGCCGAGTTCAAGCTCAACAACACCGTCTGCACCAGAGTGCCCGCCTGAGCCGGCGTGCGCCGGGCCTGAGCCGAATGGCGAGGCCCGGTGCCGTTCTTCCGTCGTCCGAGTTGCATTCGGAAATACCGTGACGTGGCGCGGAAGGGCACATTCCCAGAATTAAACACGTTCCGTTTTGCTGTGATCACGGAATGTCGCTGACCATGATCTTGCCTTATTCGATGAGCCGACCCTATCCTTGCCTCTGGCGGCGCGCCGGTCTATTTCCCGGTTCTTTCTTCGACCGGCCGGAGTGCGCATATTCCGAGACCCAAGCAAATCGGATAAGCCGCCTTCCTTTGCCCCGGGGGCCGTTGTCCGGATCGTCGATGAGTTAGGGGACGTATGCGTACACCCAATATGTTCGTCAGGAGCCTCGGCGTCTATGTGCCTGACAGTGTGAGTGCCGAGCAGGCGGTTCGTGAGGGCTGGTACCCGGAGGGGGAGGCCGAGAAGTTCCAGCAGATCGGCGCGGCGGTGGCCGGCGACAAGCCCGCGCCCGAGATGGCGCGGCTCGCGGTCCTCGACGCGTACGACCGCTGGGGTGAGTCCTCCCCTCGCGATCTCGACCTGCTGCTCTACCCGTCGGTCTGGCACCAGGGCCCGAACGGCTGGCAGCCCCAGCACTACCTGCAGATGCACCTTCTCGGCGGGAACGTGCCGGCGTTCGAGATCCGGAGCGGCTGCGTGGGGATGATCAGCTCGCTCGAGCTGGCGGCGAGCTACCTGCGGGCCGAGGCGGACAGGGAGACGGCCATGATCGTCTCCTCGGACAACCACGGCACCCCGCTGGTGGACCGCTGGCGGATGACCCCCGGGGCGCTCATCGGCGACGCCGCGGCCGCGCTCATCCTCGGCAAGGAGTACGGCATGGCCGAGCTCCTGTCGGTGAACGCGACGGTGATCCCGCAAGCCGACGCGGTCAACGACGGCGCCTACCCCCTGTTCCCCCCGGACGCCACCATCGGCAGGGGGCTGAGCTTCGGCGACCGGCACGAGGAGTTCCGCCAGCGGCTGCTCGCGGCGCAGGGGACCGGGATCCACCTGACGATCCAGAAGACGATGATGCAGCAGGTCGAGAAGACCCTGGACGAGGCCGGGATCGGCCTTGCCGACATCACGCGGGTGGCGTTCCCGCACGGCCGCCGCGAGGACCTGGACGGGCAGATGTCCTGGCTGGGCATCGACGAGGACCAGACGACCTGGGACTACGGGAGGCGCGTCGGCCACTGCGGCGCGGTGGACCAGTTCATCGCCTTCGAGCATCTGATCGCGACCGGCGGCCTCGTGGCCGGCGATCACCTGCTCATGGTCGGGTTCGGCTCCGGGACGTCGGTGGCCGCGGCGGCGTTCAGGATCCTGTCCACCTCTCCCGCCACCAGAGGAGCACGCGCATGACCGAGCTCACGCAGAGCCTCATCACGCGAAAGCTGGTCGACTTCATCCAGGACAACCTCGTCCTGGACGGTGACGACATCAAGGTCGAGGAGACGACCCCGCTCCTCGTGTCGGGGCTCCTGGACTCCTTACGGACGGCGCGGCTGCTGAACTTCCTGCGCAGGGACATCGGTGTCCCGATCCCCGCCGCGAAGCTCGACCCCGAGAACTTCAGAGACGTCGTGACCATCGTGGCGATGGTCCAAGAACTCGAATCCGCTTAGCCGGGCGAGGGCGAAGTCATGCAATATACGGACACGTACGTCAGCGGGGTGGGAGTCTTCCTCCCCCGGACCGTCGTCAGCGTCGAGAAGGCCGTCGCCAAAGGCTGGTACCCGGCCGAAGAGGCCGAGCTGCACAACCTGGCCGGGACGGCGGTGGCCGGTGACGTACCGGCTCCGGAGATGGCCCTGCACGCGGCGCGGAGCGCCATCAAGCGCAGCGGGCGGGCGCCGGCCGACCTGGACCTCCTCCTGTACGCGTCGACCTGGCACCAGGGGCCGGACGGCTGGCCCCCGCACTCCTACCTGCAGCACCATCTCGTCGGCGGCGACGTCCTGGCCACCGAGATCCGGCAGGGCTGCAACGGGATGTTCATCGCCCTGGAGCTCGCGGCCGGCTACCTGCACGCCGCTCCCGGCAGGCAGGCCGCCCTGCTGGTCGCCTCCGACAACTACGGCACGCCGCTGATGGACCGGTGGGGGATGGGCCCCGGCTACATCGGCGGGGACGCCTCCGCCGCGCTCGTGCTCGCCAAGGAGGCGGGTTTCGCGCGCCTGACGTCGGTCTGCACGACCACGGTGGCCGAGGCCGAGGAACTGCACCGGGGCAGCGAACCCCTGTTCCCTCCGGGTGTCACGGTCGGGCGCCGGATGAGCTTCGCGGCCCGGAGCGAGCAGTTCCGGCAGCAGGTCATGCCCAAGGGCGAGGCCACCGCGGCGCTGTTCAACATCCAGCGGGCGCTCATCGAGGTCGTCGAGCGCGCGCTGGACGAGAGCGGGATCGAGGCCGGCGATCTCACCCGGGTGGCGTTCATGAACTACTCCGAAGAGATCGTCGAACAGCGGTGCATGGCCCTGCTCGACCTGCCCATGTCCCGCTCGACCTGGGACTACGGCCGCACCATCGGCCACTGCGGCGCCAGTGACCAGGTCCTTTCCCTCGACCACCTGCTCCTGACCGGGCAGTTGGGCCCCGGCGACCACCTGCTGATGCTCGGCACCGGGCCGGGAGTGACCGTCTCCAGCGCCGTGATCAAGATCATCGACACTCCTCAATGGGCCTGACAGCGAAGGGATACGTCCGCAATGGTCAACAGTCCACGCGGAGACCAGGTGGAACCGGTGGCGGTGGTCGGGATCGGATGCCGCCTGCCCGGCGACGTCCGCTCACCGGATGAGTTCTGGGACCTGTTGTGCAGCGGCCGGAACACGACCCGGCCGCTGCCCGCCGAGCGCTGGCGCCGGTATGAGAACCGGAGCCCCGAGTACGCCGCCGCGCTGCGCGACGCCGTGCGCCACGGCAGCTTCCTGAGCGACGTCGAGGGCTTCGACGCCGAGTTCTTCGGCCTGTCGCCCCGCGAGGCCGAGCTGATGGACCCGCAGCAGCGGATCCTGATGGAGACCGCGTGGGAGGCGCTGGAGCACGCCGGCCTGCCGCCGCACGAGCTGGCCGGCACCGACGCCGGGGTGTTCGTCGGAGTCTGCACGGCCGACTACGGCAGCCGGCTGCTGGAGGACCTGCCCCAGATCGAGGCGTGGACCGGGATCGGCGCCGCGACGTGCGCCGTCGCCAACCGCATCTCCTACTCCCTGGATCTGCGCGGCCCCAGCATGGCGATCGACACCGCCTGCTCGGCGTCGCTGGTCGCGCTGCACCTGGCCGCGCAGAGCCTGCGGCTCGGCGAGAGCGACGTCGCCCTCGCCGGCGGCGTCAACCTGCTGCTCACCCCGGGCCAGACCCTCACGCTCGGCACCGCGGGAGCCCTGGCCCCCGACGGGCGCTCCAAGTCCTTCGACGCGTCGGCCGACGGCTACGGACGCGGCGAGGGCTGCGGCGTGGTCGTGCTCAAGCGACTGACCGACGCGCGGCGCGACGGTGACCGGATCCTCGCGCTCGTCATCGGCAGCGCCGTGAACCAGGACGGGCACACCAACGGCATCATGGCGCCGTGCGGGGAGGCCCAGGAACACGTGATGGCCCGGGCCTGCCGGCAGGCGGGCGTCGCGCCGTCCACCGTGGACTACGTCGAGGCGCACGGTACCGGGACCCGGCTCGGCGACCCGCTCGAGGCGGGGGCGCTCGCTTCCGTGTACGGTACACGGCGGCCTCCCGGCGACCCGTGCCTCATCGGCTCGGTCAAGTCCAACATCGGCCACCTCGAAGGCGCCGCCGGCATCGCCGGCGTCATCAAGGCCGTACTCGCCCTCCACCGCGGCGAGATCCCCGCGAGCGTACTGACCACCCTGAACCCGGCCATCCCCTGGGAGGCGTCCGGCCTCCACGTGGTGACCGAACGCTCGGCCTGGCCGGAGCGTGACCACCCCAGCCGGGCGGGCGTCTCCAGCTTCGGGTACGGCGGCACGGTCGCGCACATCGTCCTCGAACAGGCCCCTCCGGCTCCTTCGGTGGCTCCCGCCGAGGGGGCGGGGGAGCGGCTGTTCCCGCTGACGGCCGCGTCGGAGCGGGCCCTGCGGCAGTACGCGGGCAGGCTCGCCGACCACCTCGGAGAGGGGCTCGACCTGGCGTCGGCAGGGCACACGCTGGCGCTGCGGCGCACCCATCTGGCCCGCCGCGCCGTCGTCATCGGGGCGGGCAGGGACGAGCTGGCGGGTCATCTGCGCAGGCTCGCCGAGGACGTGCCGAGCGAGGCCGTCCTCACCGGGGACGTCCTGCCCGAGCCCGGTCCCGGACCGGTCTGGGTCTTCTCCGGTCAGGGCTGCCAGTGGCGCGGGATGGGGCAGGACCTGCTCGCCGTGCCCGAGTTCGCGTCCCTGGTCGACGAGGTGGAGCCGATCTTCGCCGAGGAGATCGGCTTCTCGCCCCGGCAGGTCCTGGCCGACGGCGATCTCGACACGATCGACCGCGTGCAGACCATGATCTTCGTGATGCAACTGGGCCTGGCCAGGCTGTGGAACGCGTACGGGGTCGCCCCGAAGGCCGTCATCGGTCACTCCGTCGGCGAGATCGCGGCGGCGGTGACGGCCGGCGCGATGACCGTCGCCGACGGCGCCCGCCTGATCTGCCGCCGCTCCCGGCTGCTGCGCCAGGCCGAGGGCAAGGGGGCCATGGTGATGGTCGGCCTGTCCTTCGAGGAGGCGGCGCAGAGACTCGCCGGCCGTACCGACCTGGTGGCCGCGATCTCGTCGGCGCCCGGCTCCACCGTGCTGTCCGGCGACGTGGCCGCGGTCGACGCGGTGGTGGACGAATGGCCGGCCGAGGGCATCGTGGTGCGGCGGGTGGCCTCGGACGTCGCCTTCCACAGCCCCCACATGGAGTCGCTGGCCGTCGAGCTGGCCGCGGTCACCGCCGATCTGGCGTTCGGCGCGCCCCGCATCCCCATGTACACGACCGCGCTGGCGGACCCCCGGTCCACGTCCGTCCTGGACAGCGCGTACTGGGCGGCCAACCTCCGGGAGCCCGTGCGGCTGACCGCGGCGACAACGGCCGCGGCGCAGGACGGCCACCGTGTGTTCCTGGAGATCTCCCCCCACCCCGTGGTCGCGCACTCCGTCACCGAGACGCTCTCGGAGAACGGGTTCGAGGACGTGTTCGTCGGCACGTCACTGCGCCGGAACCAGCCGGAGTGCTCGGCCTTCCTCATCGCGGTGGGTACGGCGTACTGTCACGGCGTCGAGGTGGACTGGAGCCGGTTGCAGCCGGCCGGTGGGCCGGCCGATCTGCCGCCGTACGCCTGGCAGCACCGCCGCCACTGGCGCGAGTCCTACGGCGAGGACGGCAATCCGGGGCACGACGTGCACTCCCACACCCTGCTCGGAGCCGTGGGCGGCCTCGCGGGCAGCCGGACCCGGGTGTGGCGGACCAGCCTGGAGGACGCCAACCGGCCCTACCCGGGCAGCCATACCCTCAACGGGGTCGAGATCGTGCCCGCCGCCGTGCTGGTCAACACGTTCCTGCACGCGGCCGAGGACGAGGACGTCACGCTCACCGGCGTGGAGATGACGCATCCGCTGATGACCGCGGAACGCAGGCAGATCCAGGTCGTGCACGAGCCGCCGGCGCTACGGCTCGCGGCCCGTACGCCGGCCGGCCCCGACGAGCCCGAACCCGCCTGGCTGGTGCACGCCACCGCGGACGTGGCCGCCCCGGGGCAGGTCAAACCCGACATGCTGCCGGATGCCGGCGCTCTCACGACGATCGACCCCGGGTTCGTGCGCGAACGGCTGGCCGCCGTCGGCGTGCCCTCGACGGGTTTCGAGTGGACGATCGAGACGCTGCTGGGCGGCGACGGCGTGCTGCGGGCCACGGTCCGCACCGGCGAAGCGGGGAGCTGGACGCCGGCGCTGGACGCGGCGATGTCCGTGGCGCCCTGCGTGTTCCCCGGCGATCCGGTGCTGCGCATGGTCGTCCGCATCGACGAGGTGGTGCTGACCGGCGCGCCACCCTCGACGGTGATCGTCCACGCGGCCGTCGACCCGGCCGCCGACGACACCGTCCGGGTGCTCCTGGCCGACGTGGACGGCCGGGTGGCGGGACACCTCGCGGGACTCCGTTATCCGGTGATCGACGCGCCCGCCCCGGCCGAGGAGGATCTCGGGGGGCCCGCGGAGTCGTTCGCCGGCCTGGCGCCCGAGGACCTGCGCGAGCGCGTCCTGCCCCAGATCAGCGCGGAGATCGCGGTCGTGATGAGGCTGGCCCCTGAGGACCTGGCGACCAGGCGTCCCCTGGTCGAGCAGGGGCTGGACTCGGTGATGACCGTCATGGTCCGGCGGCGGCTGGAAAAGCGCTTCGGCTGCCGTCTCCCCGCGACCCTGCTGTGGCAGCAGCCCACCATCTCCGCGATCGCGAACCACCTGGTGGAGCTGCTCGTGGCCGCCAGACCGGCCGCGGAGACCGTTCCCGAGGACATGCCCGCGATCGGGGGCTGACGCCGTCGCACGGAAGAGATCAGCACGTCGTCACCGGCCATCAGCACCGGCTCTGACCCCGTCACCACGGCAACGTGGCCATGAACGCCATGCTGACCGCCATTCCGGCCGAGCACAGATCCTGGCCGATCATCCTCCGCTTTCCGTCCCGCGCGGGCAGAACGCGGATGAGCCGGGCGCAGGTCCAGACCGACCCGATGACCAGGCCCACCGTCGCCAGCGGACCGCCCGCGTGCGCGTGCCCGGCGGGAGGTCCGCCGAGCGCCGCCAACACCAAGAGGATGGACATGACCACGAGGTCTGGGATGTGATGACCACTTTCCGCGCGGCGGGACGGGGAGCCGCACAGCCAGCCGGCGGCCGGCAACGCGCGCACCCCGGCCAAGAAGAACGACCCGCCCAGGTGCCCGGCCGCCATACCGAGCGCCATGACGACGTGCGGCCACCTCCGGGTGGGCCCTGCGGCGGGCAACAGGGCCGGCACGAGGGCCAGGACGCATCCCACCGTGTGAAGGAGGGCCATGACGCACTCCTTGCCCTCGTCGGATCCGCGGTCCGTCAGGGCGTCGCCGCGGCCGGCGGTTCACCGTGCAGCGGGCAGGTGCGCGCGCTCCCTCCGTCCGGCGGAGGGCCGAGGTCGTCGTCGCGCCCGGCCCGCAGGCGCGGCCACTGGGCGGTCGGCCGGCCGTCGAGCTGGAACTGGCCGCCCGTGGAGCCCCAGCGCTGCGGCCAGCCGTCCGGCGAGTCCTCCCAGTCTTCTTGCCGTCCGTAGACGGTGCGATCCAGCAGTCCGTACGACGGCGCCATCGCTTCGTTGGCGCGGCCGGTGGTTCAGTAGGTCTCGTACACCTGGTCACCGTCCCGCAGATAGCAGGCCAGGATGCCGAAGTGCCGGCCGGCGACCAGCCGGTCCACGGAGTCCTGCGGCACCGCGTACCAGGGCACGGGGTAGCCCATGAAGTCGCGGTAGCGCGAGGCCTCCTCGTAGGACCCCTCAGCCAAGACCGCGTAGCCGACGTCGCGGGAGTGCAGGTAGGCCGGCTCGGTGACGTGGGAGGTGCTGAAGGTGCAGCCCTCGCACTGCTGCGCGGCGGGCCGGCCGGGGTGCCACATGTGGAAGTAGGCGATCAACTGCGACCGGCCGGCGAACAGGTCGATCAGCGGCACCGTCCCGTCCGCCCCGGTCAGCGGGGTCCGTGGATCGATCTGGACCATCGGCAGGCGGCGGGCGGCGGCGATCGCGTCGCCCTCACGGGTGTGGGCCTTCTCCCGGGTCCGAAGCCGGTCCAGCTCGGCCTGGAACGCGGCCCGGTCGGCGACCGGGGGCTTGGCCGCGACGCCGATCGGTGAAACATGGGGTTCGGTCATGGTGCAATCCCTTTCTTGTCAATCCGGCCGGTTCTGCGTGGAGAACGTCCATCACCATCGGTACGCGGCCGCGTGCTGGTGACGAAGCGGCCGCGACGCCTGGCCCCAGGCGATCACCTGGTCCTACCTGCCTGCGGCGACGAGGTCCTTGCCGGGCTCGGTTAGCCACGGCCGCCGCTCAGAGCCGCCTGCGGTTATACCCCGTTGCGACACCGATCCAAGGCATTCACCCGCTCCAGGGTCGGGGCGCAGCGGGTTCGGGAGGATGCGGTCGCTCGCGGGCGAGGAGCGCACCGAGGGCGGCGGCGAGGAGGGGAAGGCCGGCGACGACGGCTACGATCGCCGGCCAGGGGGTCTCGAACGGCACCCGTAATGGCGCCTCCCACGTGGTACGCACCGTCAGGGGCCACAGCAGCAACATCCCGGCGGGACTTCCGGCGACCGCGCCAAGGACGGTTCCGCACAAGGCGGTCAGACCCGCGCGGAAGGCGCAGAACCACCGGAAGGCCGCGGCTGATCCGTTGCCGGCCCGCCTCAGGACCTGGGCCTGGCGCGCGTTCGCGGCCTTGCTGAAGCCGGCGGCCAGCGCGCAGGTGAGGGCGATGAGGAGCGCCGCCGCGACGACGGGCAGCCATCCGGTCGAAGCCTTGAAGCCCCGCTCGACGTAGGTTTCCGCGACCGCGTCGTCCAGTCGGTCGTCGAGGCGCTTCTGCTCCTGCACCGTTACCCGGTGGAGGGTGGGGTCGATGATCAGCTCGGCCGGTTGGAGCTGGTAGCCGAGGTCTCGGACGATCTTCGAGGGGATGAAGATCGTCTGCATGTGCAGGTCGGCGGTCCTGGCACTGACCGCCCGGACGGTCCTGGTGGTCGTCGTCTCGTCGTTGTCGTCGGAGATTTCGACCGAGTCGACCTTCACGCCGGCTGACGTGATCACCACGGCCGTGCCTTCGTCGTACGGTGCCGACTGATCGCCCGTGAGATACCGCAGCAGTTTCTCGTCACCGATGGCCTGATCCCAGTAGACGGTTTCCTCGGGTATTTCGACGTTCTCCGCCCTCGCGCGGAAGTGCCGAGATTCGATCGAAGGGTGCTCGCTCTGGGCGATCGGCACCCCGGGTAATTCCCGTTCGATCGCTGCTCGTACGGTGCCCGCATTCGCGGCCGAGAATGGTTCTGCGAACATGGCGCTCGACTGGACCACTAAGGTGCCCGGCCGGGCCCGGGGAGAGTATTCGGCCCTGCTCTGCGTCGTCTCGCCGACCGCGATGACTGTCAGCGCGATGCCGACGGCCGTGGCCATCATCGCCAGCGTGATCGCGAGCACCGCACGCGTACGACGGGGGCCAGGTCACGGGCCGCCAGGCGGAAGGGCAGCGGCAGCCGTTCCGCGTACGGAGCGAGGATCTCCAGCAGCCACGAGGGCAGCGGGCCGAGACCGGCGACCAGCAGACCAGCGCCTATGAGGGTGATCAGCAGCATCCCGAAGGATTCGATGGGGCCGTAGCGCGAATCCTCACTCCCCAGCCACGCGCCGAGCCCCATCAACCAGGCGCCGGCGAACGACACGAACAATCCCACGACGACGAATCTCCGGCTGACGAATTCGTGGCGGTTGGGCGGGGCGGAGAGCACAGCGGCAGGGATGGCCCCCGGCCGCGGGAACACCCGCGAACAGGATTAAGAACAGGACCAGGAATGCGTACCGCGCAAGATCGAAAGGCATGGCGAAATAGTAGTGAGCCGCAGCGGCGACGCATACGCGCGCTGAACGCCAGGAGGCGGGCCGTTCCGAGACCCTCAGCGTCTCTGTCTCAATGATCAATCTGCGCACGGAGCACGAATCAGGGGCGACCATCGAAAGATCAGGCAGAGGTTCGAGGCCAAGGCCATCCGGCCGATCATCGTTGCACGTGCCGACGTGGAACGGGCTGCGGCGCCGGGCCGAGTGCGCCGCGGGGAATGATCCTTCCGTCCGCGGCCAGGTGCACCGCGGTGGCCTCCGCATGCAACGTCGCCTCCTGACACGGCACGCTCAGCCGCTCGTATGGCCGCCCAAGGGCCAGGCCCGTCCGGAATGGGAAGTATGCGGCTCTCCAGACCTCGTGCAGGAGGTAGGCCGAATTGGGCCTGCCCGGGGGCGACCATGCTGACCGCGTCCAGCAGCGTACGCAGCCACTCCCGTGCGCTCGCCCAGCTCGCGCCACGTCGGTGATCGCTATCTCGCCAGATAACGAAGGCTATCTAGGACCCGATACGAGCAAGAGGGATGTCTTCGAATCATTGGCGGCTCTATGGCCCGGCTTGGCGACGGCGTTCATCAGCGCGGGTCAGTTACCGCGACGACCTCGCCGCAGCGGCAGCGAGGTAGTCGTGCAGTACGGCGTGCCGGAACTGATACACCGGCCCCGCGGTGCGCAACAAGCCAAGACGGTGGGCATCGTCCAGGAACGCCATCAGGTTACGAGGAAGGTGCCCCGCCCAGGCCAGTCGCCAAGTGGTGATCTTGCAGATCATCCAGGCATGGTGCCTGCCCTGCCTGAGTCCGAGCACCAGCCCCACAACGAGCCCGGGCGCAAGCCCGTCTGTGATGCCCCCCTTGATCCCTCCCACAGAGGCCTCCAGGAGCCCAAATGCCAGCCCGCCCAAGAGCATCGCGGCCGTTGTCCGCAGCAAGGTGAGACTGCGGTCGGACTTCCATATCGCCAGCGGGGAGGTGGCCGTCGCATAGGACGCTGGTTGTTCCAGCCACTCGATCGCCGCCTTGGCGAGCAGGCCGGTCCCCACGCCCACCCACAGCACGGCCGCGAACGAGGCCGTTGCCGCGAATACGATTCCGTCCTGGGCCGTGAGCAGGCGCCCGTCGGTAAGTTCGTACGCGATCTTGAACGCAAGTGCGATCGTGAAGGGGAACAGGACGATGAACGCGATCGCCGTGCGCAGGCGTCGGACGAGGGCGGTCATCCGCCCGGAAAGCCGAAGGTCGGCGTACCCGGGCGGCTGGTCGAACCATCGTTGAACGTGGGGGGTGACCAAGGTCACGAGCCCGCCCACGAGCCCGGCTATCAAGGCGCCCCCAGCGTCACCTGCATAGGGTGCGCTGAACGACAACGTGAGCCAGGTGGCGACCACGGCGGCGATTTTCATCCCGGTCGCCGAGACGAACGTGATCGCCGGCGCGCCGACGAGCCCCACCGTGAGTCCGATGGGCAATCCTCCCATGAGCCCAACCGGGAGGCCGGATGTCAGACCGATCGCAAGCACGACCGGAAGGCCGACCGGGAGGAGAAAATTGATCCCTGCCGTGATCGTGGCGGTGAGCTTGCGGCGACGCCCGGGAGCGAACCTGGCCGAGAGCCGGCCGGCGAGCGCGAGTCCGGCCGCCAGCCCCACCGCCAGCCCCACCGCCAGGCCGACCGGCAGTCCGAACGCCAGCCCTACCGGGAGGCCGGTCGCGACGCCGGCGACGAGCTTGATGCGACCAGCCACACGGCGTCGCTCGTCGTCAGGCGTGGTGTCAAAGGCCAACCGCCACCAAGCCAGGTCGTAGGTACTGCGGCCATGCAGCACACCAGCGAGATATGACAGGTGATCGCGGGTGCGATCAGGGTCCCACTGGCGGCGGGGCCGAAACTGGTCGGAGCCGGCATCGTCTGGCGGGCGCGTCTTCATGAGCGCCGGGATGAGCCGGTCGAGCAGATGGGCGCGCAACGCCGTGGCGTCCCGCCCCAGAGGGCCGGCCAGCGGCCGGGGGTCTGCGCCGGGAGCCATGAACACCGTACGGATCAACCACAACCACATCGGGATACCGGACAGCTCGGCCAGGGCGGGCACGGAGCCCGAGCGCAGCGCGGCAAGCACCTCAGTCCAGGCGGGCGGTGGTTGATCGGGCAGGCAGGCCGCCAGGTAGTCGGCGGCGGCCGCTCGCGACAGCGGCCTGGCGACGATGACCGCGGCACCAGTGAGTGGGCGCCCCGCATCGCGGACTGCGGCTGTGAACTCGACACGGCGGCTGGTGAGGATCACCCCGTCGCCCTCACTGAGCGAGCTGTTGAGTGCCGCGATGATCCGGACTCGCATCGGCGCCGACACCTCGTCAAGGCCATCCAAGACAGGCAGGATGTACCCGCCGTGAACAAGAGCGGCGGCACCCGTACCGAGCTCCGGCGCGCGAAGCGCCGGATAGTCCAGATCCAGCCGGGCAGCAAGCCAGCTCTGGAGCCGGGGATGGGCTTCAACGTCCCAGCCGGAGACCGGGAACAGCACTGGCACCGGCACGATCTGCCCCTGCCCGGCGGGTGTCTTGTCCGTCGGACGGCTGGCGAGAAGATGCAGCAATAACTGGACGGCGAGCGTCGTTTTCCCCATTCCCGCGCCACCCGCTATGACGATCCGCCGGCGGGCGAGAGATCGAAAGGCAGCGCCCAAGCGGGCGATGTCGTCACTGCTCACATCGAAGTCGGACTCCTGTTCGCCGCTGATCAGACGAGGGTCGCTCGTTACTGTCGGGTCACTGGTCAGCTTCCAGCGCACGGAGATGGGCACCGGGTCATCGAGAAGGCGGTTGCGGGCCTCCTCGCGCCATTGACGCTCCACCAGCCCGGCCAGCACATCGGCGGCCTTGCCGACCTCGGCGGGCACGGAAGCGGGCGCACCACCCCAGCGCAGCGCCCAGGTCAGGACCGCAGCCACCGCGGTGGCCCCGGCCAGCGCCACCGCGGCGAAGTCCGCGAGGTTGACCGCCTCTTTCGGCGAATAGGACCGCCACACCAACAGCACGAGCACGCCAACGACGAAGAAGGCGATCACGGCGAGTGTGGTGCGCCAGCCGAATCCACGCGTGCGCTTGCTCACGCCTACATCGTCGCTGCGGGACGGCTCTTGTGCAGCATGAGCACAGACTCCGATTTCCGGCCACATCACATCCTGGAGGCCCCGGTGATGCCCCCGGTGCCGCTGTGCATGGAGACTTTCCGTCCACCTGTCTGATCACGCCCTGCGACTGATATTTGGTCGGCTTCGATCCGATCGCAGGTCTCCGGCATCCGGTACCGGTTGCCGTGCATCTCGGGGAGCCGTCCGTCCTGGCGAGCGAGGGTGGCCACCCTCGAGCGGTTCTCGAAGGACCGGATCGTGCGCTCGGCGATGCCGCCGCGGCCAATCCGGCAGGTTTCGACTGGCGTTCGGCAGACAAGGGCCTTGTTTGTCGGGCGATGCGGTCGATGATCAAGATTGTGCTGACGTGCCGGAAACTCGGCGGAGATGTGCTGAGATTTCAGCTTAGATGGGGCCATGTTTCCCGATCTCGTGGTGCCCCCGAAGCTGAAACCTGGTGACCGTGTGGCAGTGGTCTCGCCGTCCTTTGCCGCACCGGCGATGTTCCCGGCCGTGCACGAGCTGGCGATGCGGCGGCTCCGCGAGGAGCTGGAACTCGAAGCCGTGGAATACCCGACCACCCGCCGGCTCGACGCCTCGCCCAGGGACCGCGCGGCCGATCTGATGAATGCCTTCGCCGATCCGGACATCCATGCGGTGCTGGCCACGATCGGCGGCAGTGATCAGCTCACAGTGCTTCCCCATCTCGACCCTGCGGCAGTCTCCGTCCCCAAGCCGTTCTTCGGCTACAGCGACAACACCAACCTGCTCAACTGGTTGTGGAACTGCGGCGTGGCCGGCTATCACGGTGGCTCCACGATGGTGCACCTGGGTCGTGGCGGCGGTCTGCACCCGGTGTCCACCGCGTCGCTGCGGGCGGCGCTGTTCACCGGCGGCGACGTCGTCCTGCACCCGGTCGACGAGTTCAGCGAGGACGAGCTCGACTGGAACGACGCCGCCTCTTTCGACCGGGCAGCGGCGGTTCAGCGGAGTCAGGGCTGGATTTGGCACCGGCCCGAGCGGGTCGTCACCGCCCCGACCTGGGGCGGCAACCTGGAGATCGTGCACTGGAACCTGGCCGCCGGCCGCTGGATCCGCCCGGTCGACGACTACGCGGGATGTGTCTTGCTGCTGGAGACCTCTGAGGAGATGCCGTCGGCCCAGGAGGTGTTCCACATGCTGCGCAACGCCGGCGAGCGAGGGCTGCTCGGCCAGTTCCCCGCCGTCCTCGTCGGTACGGCGAAGGCTTCGGCGCTCGGCCGTCGCACCACTCCGGACGAGCGGGAGAGGTACCAGGCGGAACAGCGGGAAGCGGTTCTGCGGGCTCTGGGGGCGTACAATCCCGAGGCCATGGCCGTGTTCGGCGTCGACTTCGGACATACCGACCCGCAGTGGATTCTCCCCTACGGTGGATCGATGACGGTGGACGGCCCGGGCCGGCGCATCGTCGCGCACTACTGACATACGCCGCCCTGCATGCTCCGGCCTCTCCTTGCTCGTGACGGTGGGTCCCGGGCGAACGACTCGGTGCGGTTGTCGGGCGACGTCTCTCCTGACGGCGATCCGCTTGGTGCGACGGCTTGGATGAAGGGAGGGCCCGGCTGGGTCGGCCGGGCCCGGGGACGGTCAGACGTTGGGCTGGTCACCAGCGGCGGCCATGGCAGGCACCCGCTCGGCGGCGGCCTCCTGGCCCTCGCCGGCACCCGTTACGGCGGGTGCCGGCGAGCTCTGAGCGGGCTGGTCACGGAGGACTCTGAGCACTGGGGCTCGTACGTGCGCGGCCCTGGACGATGACGTGCACGCCCCGTCGCAGGTGATGAACAGGCCCTCGCCGTCGCGCCACTCGTTGGTCTGGCGGTCGCGGTAGCGGGGTTGGATGCGACTCGGAAGCGGGCTACGCCGTGCCCGGTCTGGCCCGGCGATCGGGAGTTCCAGATCCTGCACATCACGCCGAGCCGCGCAGGCGACGGCGCGGAGTTCACGATCACAGATGAGGCATGGCCGCTCGTCCAAGAGGACGAGGCGTTCCAGGGCTTCCAGGCGAAGGTGGCCAAGGACGTCCGCGGCTGACCCTCGGCATGCGTCGGGGACCGATGCCGCGCGGCCGAGCACGAACGCGACGATCTGGGTGCCCATTCATCGGGTGCGCAATGTCCGGCCTATGTCCTTCGCCTGTCCTGGCCCGGCTCACATGCAGGTATGAGCATGGGGAGCGCGTTACCCAGGTTGGGCAGGTCGCCCCAGGTTGGGAGTCCTAACAAAAGGAGACGTAATGCGCCTCATCGGAACGGCCGCAGCGATTCTCTCGGGGCTGTGCTTGTTCGGCTCCGCCGTGGCGTCCGCTGCTCCCGCATCTGCGGCGGTGTCAACGGCCGAGAGAAGCGAAGTCGGCATCGTTGGAGCTCAGGCAGACTTCCGTCTCTACACCAGGGGCAGTGGTCGCTGTCTCATCAACAGCGGCGGCTCTATCAGCGGCGTCTTCACCGGAAGCTGCACGACAGGGGGAAACCGCTACTGGTATGGAGTCGAGGACATCGGGGGTGGCCGCCTCGTCAACAGAGGGACGGGGCGCTGCCTGACCGCCAGCACCGGTAGCGTCTGGACGGCCCCGTGTAACGGTTCCCCTGTTCAGGTATGGATACGTGCCGGTTTCGGCCTGGTCCAGAACGCCGGTAATGGCTACTGCATGCAAGGGGCGACCACGGGCGGAGGGGTCTTCATGGCGAGCTGCAACCAAAGCAGCCTGTATCAGCAATGGCCCATGCTCTGAGGCTCCTGCTAGCGAAGGTCGCCGAGCACGTCCACGCCTGACCCGGACACGAAGAGAGGCCCGCCGCGGCGTACGTGGCGGGCCTCTTTTCCCAGGGGTCCGGGTCTGCAACTCGACGGACTGCGCGAACTCCGGGCATCGGCCAGGAGCATGGCCTGGACGACTCCCGGGAATCACATCGCCGGCAACAACGGGGTCGGTACTGGTGGACCACCGGGACAGGATCAAGTTCTCGGTCTAAGTTGGACTGCTTCGGGCGTGTGGGATTCGAGCTGAGCGAGCTCTATCGCCCGGCGGAGGAGCGTGATCTTGGAATGTCACCTGCTTCGCGGGGCCGGCCCGATGGGCGTGTTCATGACGCTCCTGATCTGCTGGGGCGTCAGCGGATGGTCGTAGACGCGGACCTCGTCGATGATCCCGCCGTTGAGGTGGTCGCCGCTCTGCCGGGGGCCGCCGAGCCAGAGCTGGGCGGGGCCCAGCATGGAGACGTCGACCCCGGAGTACATGCCGACGCGCTCACCGTCGACGTACAGGCACAAGACCTTGTACGTGATGTCGTACGTGGCCGCCAGGTGCACCCACGTGTCGATGGGCAACGGGTCGCGGCCCGGCACTCTGTGGTCGTCGGCCCAGATGACCGGCGCGTTGTGGAACCTGTCGTGGGCGTAGAGCTCGAAGGAGTTCTGGGTGCCTGCGGCCCAGAGGGCGGCGACCCTGGGGTAGTCGGCGCGTTGCGGCTTCACCCACGCGGTCACCGTCGGCGTGGCCAGGGTCGGCAGGCCGGTCGCCTCGACCGTGGTGTCATAGCCGAACTTCAGTGCCTTGCCGTGCTTGCCCGTCACCCACTGCGGGTTGGTCACCGTGCCCTGGTACGCCCACGGGGCGACGGTGTTGGAGACGGTCGTCCCGCTGCCCTCGTCGAGGCCGTACGCGGCGCGCAACGCCGACCCCAGGTCCGGCGGGCCGGCGACGTAGGCCGACGACACGGGTGACGGCTCGCTGACGTGGGAGGTCGTGTCCACGGCGACGGTGCGGTAGTGGTAGGTCGCCGCGGACGGCACCTGGTCGGCGTAGTCCCAGACGTCTGGATCGAGGGTCGCGATCAGTGTTTCGGCGGACGGCGTGAATCCGGGGAGCGTCGAGCGGTGCAGCCGGACCTCGGTGACGGCGTCGTCGTCCCTGCCGCCGCTGAGCAGGAGGCGGGCCCAGCCGGTGCGCGGCTCGATCCGCACCTCGGGCGCTCTGGGCGGGCAGTCGGGCGTCAGGACAGGGACCTGGATGGCGCCGGTGGGGTCGCTGGGCTGGGACAGGGTGTCGTAGGCGACGACCCGGTAGTGGTAGGTGCCCTCCGGGATGCAGCCCTCGGTCCATGACAGGCCGGTCACCGTCGCGACCTTCGTCTCGGGGGAGACCTCGAAACCGGCTCCGTAGCCCCTGTGCACCTCGTACTCGGTGATGCCCTTGTCGTCGGTGGCCGCCTGCCAGGACAGTACGGCCGTCTTGGCGCCGCCGTCGTCCGTGAGGCCGGCCGGGGCCGAGGGGCGCTCGTCGGGGGCGACGGCCTTGAACCTGTCCCGGGCGATCTCCTGGTTCGACAGGGCGCGGTCGTACAGCCGTACCTCGTCGATGACGCCGGTGAAGCACGAGGACAGGTCTCCCTGACCGCCGATCACCAGCGGGCCGGGGCCGCCGTCGAGGTCACCCGTCGCCGGCACGGTGAAGCCCTCCCAGCCGTTGCCGGTCAGGCGCACGCTGGTTCCGTCGTAGACGAGTGCCAGGTACCACCATTCCTCGGCGGGCGATGCGGTGTGGTCGCCGTGCAGTTGCCCGCCGATCCGTACACCTCCCGGGCCGTTGACGAGGCCGTAGGAGAAGGTGGTCGCGTCCATCATCTTGGCGACCACCTGGCAGCCGGCCAGGTCCACGTCCGGCCGGATCCAGGCGGTGAGCGTCATCGCCGACGTCGGGCGCAGGGCGGCGGCGTCGGGGACGGCCAGGGCCCGGCTGAGGTCCGCGGCACCGTCGAACCGCAGCGCCCTGCCGAATCTGCCCGCCGTCCACAGCGGGTCGCGCACGGTGCCGTCATGGCCGTTGCCGGACATGTCGTGCACGGTGCCGCCGTCGCCCTCCTCCATTCCGTACGCGGCCACCAGGCCGGGCATCGAAGCGGCCTGGGCCTGGGCGGGAGTCGCCACCAGAACCGCCGCCGGCATGATCAGTCCCATCACGGCATGACGTAACCCGCGCATGCGCTTCCCCGTTCCATGACCCCGATGGCCCCAGCCAACACCAGCCGCCTGTCTGCTCCCTGTCGCCCGCCGAGCGCGGGTCCTCCGCGCTGGACGACGGCGAGATGGCCAACAACGCGACCAGGGTGACGCCGAATGCGGAGGCGAGTTCGGGCAGCACGTACCGCAGATCGATGGCGACCTTGCCCCGGTGCCGAGTTCGACGCCGGTGCCGGAGGCGTCGCCGGTCTCGTCGAGGTTGAAGTCGTCGTTGGTTCCGGTCACTACCAGGCCCAGCCGGTGGCCTGCCGTGGACATCGGCAGCCCGGGCGCCTGGAATGGCGGTCAGGAGGTTGCCACGCTACGAGGGACGGCGGGATGAGGCGTGACGAGGGCGGTGGCCGGGCCGGTGAGGCCGCGGACTGGTCGTGGAGCGATCCTGGGGTGTGGGAGGCCAACGCGTGTGGCGAGGTGACGCCTGCCCAGCGAGCGGTGCTCGTCGGTCCGCGGGTGCGCCCGCCCGTCCTGGCGTGGCTGCTGCTGGCCGTCCTCGTGATCGTCGAGGGTGGCGCCGGCATGCTGGGCGCCACACCCAAGGTCGGGTTGCTGGTCGAAGGCGGGCCGGTCGGCGCGGTGGCGACGATGGTCTTCATGATGGTCGTGCTGGGCTGGCAGCTCCTGCTGGCGGCGCTGGTCGCCGGAGTGCCGAAGTGGGGCGACCGGCGGGCGCGCCGCCGGATGATCGCCGAGCTCGCGGCCTGCCGGGTGGGCAGCGCGGTCGGCGAGGTCGTCGGCGCCCGGCACGCGCGGGTGGGGGCCCTCGACGTGCGGGTGAACGTCGGCCGCCTCGACCGCGTCCCGGCCGCGACCTCGCGCGCGGCCTTCGCGATCGCCAGAGAGGCGCTCACCAACGCCCTGCGGCACGGGCAAGGGCCGATCACGATGGACATCGCCACCGGCGGCAATCTGCTGCTGACCGTGGAGAACAGGGCGGCCGACGTGTCCCCGCCGACCGTCAGGGAAGGGCGCGGCCTTGCCGGCATGCGCATGCGGGCCCGCCTGGCCGGCGGCACCTGCACACGAGAGGAGGTGGACGGCACGTGGCGCATCCAGGCGAGGCTGCCGATGTGATCCGCGTCGTCCTGGCCGACGACGAGATGCTGATCCGTTCGGGATGGGCGACCATGCTCTCCCTCTACGACGACATCGCAGTCGTGGGGGAGGCGGCCGACGGCCGGGAAGCGGTCGAGGCCGGCGCCGGCGCGGACGTCGTGCTCATGGACATCCGCATGCCCCGGCTCGACGGCCTGGCCGCGACCCAGGAGCTGGGCCGCCGTTTCCCGGCGACGCGGGTCATCGTGGTCACGACGTTCGAGAACGACCAACTGGTCTGGGGCGCGCTGCGCGCCGGAGCCGCGGGCTACGTGCTCAAACGCGCGCCCGCGGACGAGCTGGTGGATGCCATCCGGCTGGTGCATGCCCGCGACGCGGTGCTCTTCCCCGACGCGCCGCGCCGCATCGCCGGCCCGCACCACGGCACGTCGAAGCCGCGAGTGCCGGTCGAGCCGACCCCGCGCGAGCTGGAGGTGCTGCGGTGCATCGCGCTGGGGCAGAACAACGCGGAGATCGCCTCGACGCTTCAGGGTGTCGGCCGATCCGGAATCGAAGGATTGTGAAGTGGCCATGCAGATCTCTTCCGTCACACCTATGGGAAGATCACTCGTACGCCACTCCCGCGGACGCGTCGCTGGTGCCGTCTACGTCTGGATGTGGCCTTCAGGCGTTGAACCGGGGCGAGAAGTCAAAAGCCACAGCGCGGCCAAGGTGATCATGATGCCGACGGCCAGGCCCAGGAAGCCGTACGACAGGACGCCGACGATCGCACTGGAGACGATTGTGCCCGCGGCGGCGCAGACGTTGATCAGGAGGCTGGACAGGCCTTGGACATCGGGGCGGCGATCGATGGGGACGGATTCGGCCACCAGGGCGGATCCTGCGATCGTGCCGCAGGACCAGCCAAGTCCGAGCACGATCAGGGCCGTGGTGATCTGCCAGATGCGGTGGTCGGCCGTGCCGACCATGACTGCGGCGGCCAGCAGGAGCGCCATGCCGAGGACCAGTACGGGCAGCTTGCCCACCTTGTCGGCCAGCCACCCGACAACCGGCGACAGGACGTACATGCTGGCGATGTGCAGACTGATCACGAAGCCGATGACGTTCAGGGACGAGCCGTCGTGGTGAAGCTTGACCGGGGTCATCGTCATGATCGACACCATCGCGGTGTTGGTGAGCACGAGCATGACCATCGCGCGGCGGGCCATCGGCGTGATGCGCAGTGTCTGCCAGGCGGTGTTGATCGTGCCCTTGCGTTTTGCGGCGCTGTCCTTGTCGCCATGGAGTTGGCGGGCCAGCGTGAACGGATCGGGGCGTAGCAGGACCAGAATGATGACCAAAGCCAGGGCGAAGGCCAGCCCCGCGAATGCGAAGGGCCCTGCTTCGGCCACCAGCCCTATCCGTCTGCCGATCTGGTCAGTTGGCGCAGCCAGATTCGGACCGGCGACGGAGCCGATGGTCGAGGTCCAGGCGATCAGCGACAGATGCCGGGCCGTATGTCCCTGGGGGGACAGGTCGGTCGCCGCATAGCGCGCGGTTATGCCACCCGTGGTGCCGCCGGCGGTCAGTATGAGTCCGGCCAGCAGCAACGGCCAGTTCCGTAAGCTGAGTGCGGCCACCGAGATGGCGCAGCCGGTCAGTGCGGCCGTGTACGCCAGCGTCATCCCCGCGCGGCGCCCGGCCCTGCCGGTGACCTTGGCGACCGGCAGGGCGAGCAGCGCCGCGCCGACCGCGGTGGCCGTCCTCGCGAAGCCGCTGATAACCGTGGATCCCGACAACTCGTCGAGTACGACCGTGCTGAGCGTAAGCCCGACGCCGACCCCCATCCCGGCCATGATCTGTGCCGCGGACAGGACGCCCAGAGTGCGACGCTGGATGGCAGGCACACGATCTGGCGTTGTGGCCGCGAGAGTTCGCATCGATCGCTACTTTCACCAGGTGGAGATTTCAAGCCCGATCCGACTGGTTCCAGCGGCCCGGCATAGCTCTGACGTGGCGCTCCGACATAGGGTGTTTCGCCAGTCGCAGGTGGGTACTGCGACTGGCGAAAACACGCATCTCCTTTATCGGTGTTCAGTCGAGGCGCTTACTAACCCCCCTCGCCGCAAAAGCCCGCCGCCGTGTAGTCGGCGCTGTTGTCCTGCGCCTCCTCGACGAAAGTCTGGTTCTCCATGGATTCTCCCTCCTTTCCGTATGTCGACACTTCACGGGTGGCCGGCTGTGTCACCCGCGAGCTTCAGAGGAGCATGCCCATGGCAATCGACTGGGAGATGATGCGCTCAGCGTCGACCAGTTCGATCTCGCACTGGGCTGCCAAGTCCGCCAAGCGTGGAATGGATGCATAACTCACCAGCAGGCATGCGACGGAAGGCTCGACGCGGAAGATTCGAATCGGCTCCCGATCGTTTCGGTGGAGAACGATGTGGGTCTCCGCCGGAGGCCATTTCTCCGGTAACTCATGGGACAGCGCACTGCTGCGCATGGCCAGGACGTCATAATCGAAGCTGACGATCTCCGTCCCGCCTGTGAGACGCCCGCTGGATGTCCTGCCTGGATTCGCGTTCTCACGTGTGATGATCGGCCGCGTCATGACGTCATATCGCACCACCTCGAAGGCGGTCAATTGCGCAAGCGCTGCTGAAACCCGGACGTCCTCCTGCAGGAAGGCAGAGAACCGAAGCGCCTCTGCGAGCTGCTGGCGGGGTTCGTCGGACTCTCGCCACGGGAGCACGCTGTCCAGGTAGTCCGTGACCACCACATGGCCGACGGCATCGTCGAACAGTAACGTGCGAGTGGCTGGAAGGATCCAGCCGAGCTGACGTCGTCTCTTCCCGTGCAGAATGTGTGCGGCGCGAGCCAGTCCCGCCTCATCTATCCGGGCCAATCGCTTGATGTCCGCGTCGGAGGCGGCGAATCGCGCTTTGAGCAGATCCGGGTTCACTTGAGCCGTCGTCACCAGAGAGGGTTCGAGCAGCGCGTGGGCGAAAAGGTCCTGTGCACCAGTGATGCGCGCCATCGTGCTCCCTCACCCGCTCCAGCCGACTGCTCGCGCCGCATGGCGCATGTCGTCGAGCAGCTCGGAGAGATCGGAGGGATATGCGGCGTCTCGTTCGATGAGTATCCCGCGCAGGCTTGCCGGCGATCCAACCTCTTGCAACAGGTCAAGCACATGGTCTGGTATCGGGCGATCGTGACTGTCATGCCAGATGCCCTCGTCGTCTCGTGCGCATCCGGCGAGGTGGATCTGAATGATCCGGTCCACGGGAATCTGATCGAGGAACGCACGCGGATCGTATCCGTGATTGGCCGCGTTGACGGAGAGATTCGTGACGTCGAGAAGGAGTCCGCAGTCACAGTTGCTCAGGAACTCCGCCAGAAACTCGGCCTCGGTCAGCTCGCTCGGAAAGCTTACGTGGTAGGTGATGTTCTCCAGAGCAAAGGGGCGGCCTAGCTCGTCCTGGATTTTCTGGGCGTTCTCGGCGACGACCCGGGCGCGAGCGGATGACCATTCCACGGGAACGATGTCCGCGAGAGTAAAGGTCTGGGTGTGGTTGAAGCCGAGATGGTCAGTTACCCATGGCGCTTCGATCATGTCGGATATCATCCGGACTTTGGAAAGATATTCGACATCGACGCTGTCCGATCCTACGGACATCCCAACACAATGAGGAACGATGACAAAATCCTGGCGCAGCTCCTCCAGTTCGTCTAGGGCATAGGGGTTGTCGACGTACTGATCTAGAGGTATTTCCAGCCAGTCGATGGCCGACTTATTCTGTCGGATTTGTTCCGAGAAAGCCGATCTGTAAGCCAGGCCGACCCCTAGCCTTTTCGGCTCGCCGTCAGGCGTCCCCACTATTGCACCTCTAATCCTCTGTCTGGAAAGCTCTCAGTGGAGAGCACCGCACCAACTCTCGACGGCCGACGCCTTATCAGTGATACCGGTGAAGCTACTTCGAGCGCTTGCCCGCCGTCATCGCTCGTCCACGGGAACGTATGACCAGGTATTCACGATTAGGGGCGAACGGCGCTACGGTGAGTCCACGACTTCACGATCCATGGTTTGCACGCCTAGCGTGTAGTCGCAGAAGAGCAGGCGGTCCTGGTCCACAGGACAAGCCCCATCCGAACGCGGGAACCCAGTCTGAATTGGCGCCGGCAGGTTCAGGTAAGGAGCGGCACCATACTTGTTGGTGCGTCACTCGCTTCAGGCGGGCAGTCGAGAATTATTGCTTTGCCGAGATGACACTCACTGCCGGCGGCAGCAATCCGATTTCTTGCGCCCTCGCTCCCAGAGCCACTAAACTAGCTGCTTCCAAGAGCTCCATCAGGAATCCGATTCGTCGCTGAACGGTGCGCCTGGAGATATGCACATGTCTGCTGATGGCCGCCTGGCTGTAGCCGAGGTACAGCAATGCCAGAATCTTTCCGTCGATCGCTTCCAATCGCACGCCCATGGCCCTTCCAGCCAGTTTTCTGCAGTCGAATTCGACCTCTGACGTATTTCTGTTATGCTGTGGCCAACTATATGATGCGCTCATATAAATCGCCTATATGAGCGGTATAGGAGCGGCTCCATAGCATATTTCAACGCTTGACAGGCTCTCGAATCTTTCGCGAACTATGACGAGGCTGCTGATCGCGGCAGTACGCACGTGCGGCCGAGCTGGTCGAGGGCTAAGCAGGCGGTTTGTCATTCTCCCCACCTCGGCCGGGGAGCCTCCGCGTTCCATGAACCACCGGCGTTCAATGAGAGGCTCTTGCGCGCGCTCGCCATCTTCGATGGCTTCCGGATGGATGCCTCCAGCATCAGCGATCCACCAAGTCCAACGGGCGGATTCGCCGTGGATGTTGAACAGCTCGTTGACGGAAGCTTCTGAGGGAGTCCTGCCCTTGCCGGAGATCTGCACAGCCGCGTTGCGGCTACACCACAAGATCCAGGACGACGCCCAGCAGGAGGGCGTCGCCACCATGCGCGATCGGTCACGCCAGGTTTGCCGTTCTTCGCGAGAGAGGATCGTCCTGTGCTTCTTCACTCGACGCATGAGCGCCTCGTGGGCAACAATCGGCGCTAACGCCACGAACGCGCCACCGAGCTACCCGGGTGAGGAGTGGGTTGTGGTCGATGCGGCCTTCAAGGTCTTGGGGCCGGTGCAGGTGTGCCGGCCCGATGGTCGGGAGGTTCATCTGACCGGCAAGCAGCGCGCCGTGCTCGCCACCCTGCTGGTCAACGCCAACACGCTGGTTGCCAAAGAACGGTTGATCGCTGCGCTGTGGGAAGATCCTCC
This sequence comes from Nonomuraea sp. NPDC050643, assembly GCF_040654715.1. Classification (NCBI taxonomy): domain Bacteria; kingdom Bacillati; phylum Actinomycetota; class Actinomycetes; order Streptosporangiales; family Streptosporangiaceae; genus Nonomuraea; species Nonomuraea sp. NPDC050643. The sequence continues at coordinate 113,046 of NZ_JBFAIM010000045.1, forward strand.
CCCGTCGGCTGTCCCCAATCTGATCACCTATATCGCCGGGCTCCGCAAGGCGTTACCGACCGGCACGCGGCTGGCAACCAAGGAAACGGGATACCTCTTCGAGGCAGGCGCCGAGGAGGTGGATCTTCTGCGATTCGAGCAGACGATACGGCTGGCACGGAGCAAGGCAAAGGAAGGTGACCTTCACGCGGCCGTCCGCCAGTACGAAAATGCGCTGTCGATGTGGCGGGGCAAACCCGCCGAAGGCACCAGGCTCGTCGGCCCCATGCTCGCTCGCGTGGCCGAGCTGGAAGATCGGCTGGGTGCGGCAAGACTGGATTGGGCCGAAGCCAGACTCGCCCTCGGCCAGCCCGCGGACGTCATCGAGAAGCTCCGCCTTTTCATCGCTGAGCAGCCGTTACACGAACGCGCCTGGCATTCGCTCATGCTCGCCCACTCACAAGCGGGACAACGGGGCGGATTCAATCGGTCGTCGCAACACCCTGAACTGGAGGTGTTGCATGGGGAGATCAGCGGGGTGGATGACGACGCGCACGGGACGTCCGGCAA